>JBEBJW010001359.1:0-2412 GCA_040079715.1 Myxococcota bacterium
GCGCGCGCGGGCCGCGACCCCGCCGGTCAAGCTGGTGGTGGTCCTCGCGAACGGCGGGTGGGACCCGACGTTCACGATCGATCCGAAGCCGGCCCTGGTCGACGGCGGGCCGTACCCGGATCTGAACCCGGACGATCCGCTCGACGTCGAGGAGATCATCCGGTACGGCGAGATCGACGTGTCGACCAACGCCCGCCGTCGCCCGAGTGTCACCCGGTACTTCGACACCTGGGGCGATCGGACCGCGGTGGTCAACGGGCTGTGGGTCGGGTCGCTGTCGCACTGGCAGGCGATGGTCCAGGTGCTGACCGGCACCCCGTCCGAGCAGTCGCCGGACGTGGCGGCGATCGCCGGGTTCGAGCTCGCCGGTGACGAGCGGCTCGCGGCGATCGACCTCGGCGGGGTCGCGCGGTTCGGTCGGCTCGCGCCGTACTGCGCGCGGACCGGGGTCCGCGGCCAGCTCAACCAGCTCCTCGCGCCGCACGGGGTGGTGTCGCCGGACCCGTGGTCCCCGACCGACGCCGATCGGGACGCGATCCGCGGGTACCTCGACGCCCGAGCGCCGGCGGCCGGCCTCGATCCCCGGGTGTTCGAGGCGCTGGCCGAGCGGTCGCGGGCGCTCGACCGGGCGGCGCTGCTCCGGTCGCGCGGGGCGTCGCTCGCGGACCAGCTCCCGGACGGCGAGCGGCTCGCGTTCGCCGACGACGTCCCGTTCATCGTGTCGCTCCTCGCGAACGACCTGTGCCAGGCGGTCGTCACCAGCACCGAGTTCACCTGGGACACGCACGCCGACGCGTCCCGCCAGCACGGCTACTGGAACGGCGCGTTCGGCGGGCTCGCGCAGCTGTGCGCCGGGCTCGAGGCCGCCGGGCAGCTCGACTCGACCCTGATCGTGGTCCTGTCGGAGATCGGCCGGAGCCCGCGCCGGAACCCGGCCGGCGGCACCGACCACTGGACGTTCACCAGCGCGGTGGTCGTCGGGGCCGGGGTCGCCGGCGGTCGGCGGGTCGGAGGCACCGACGGCGAGCTCCTCACCGCCGCGCCGGTCGCGTACGACGCCTTCGCCGCCGGGATCCTCGACGCGGTCGGGGTCGACGCCGGCGCCTGGCTCCCGGGGGTCACCCCGTTCCGCGGGTTCAGCGGATGACGCCGAGCTCCTTGCCGACCGCGGTGAACGCGGTGATCGCCCGGTCGAGGTGCGCGTCGGTGTGGGCGGCCGAGATCTGGACCCGGATCCGCGCCTGCCCCTTCGGCACGACCGGGTAGCTGAACCCGATCACGTAGATCCCGTGCTGGAGCATCCGGTCGGCGAACGCGCCCGCGAGCGCCGCGTCGCCGAGCATGATCGGCACGATCGGGTGGACGCCGGGGCGGATCGCGAACCCGGCGGCGGTCATCCGCTGGCGGAACGTCAGGGTGCTGGCGGCGAGCCGATCCCGCAGCGCGGTGCTCGCAGAGAGCTTGTCGAACGCCGCGACCGCCGCGCCGGTGATCATCGGGGCGAGGGTGTTCGAGAACAGGTACGGCCGCGACCGCTGGCGGAGCATCGCCACGATCTCCGCCCGGCCCGCGGTGAACCCGCCCGACGCGCCGCCGAGCGCCTTGCCGAGCGTGCTGGTGATCACGTCGACCCGGCCCATCACCCCGCAGTGCTCGATCGACCCGCGCCCGGTCGGGCCGACGAACCCGGTGGCGTGCGAGTCGTCGACCATCACCATCGCGCCGGCGGCCTCGGCCCGGTCGCACACGAGGTCGAGCCGGGCGATGTCGCCGTCCATGCTGAACACGCCGTCGGTCGCGACCAGGATCCGGCGGGCGCCGGCGGCCCGGGCCTCGTCGAGCTTCCGGGCGAGGTCGTCGAGGTCGTCGTGCTCGTACCGGTACCGCATCGCCTTGCACAGGCGGATCCCGTCGATGATCGAGGCGTGGTTCAGCGCGTCGGACACGATCGCGTCCTGCTCGCCGAGGATCGTCTCGAACAGGCCGCCGTTCGCGTCGAAGCACGACGAGTACAGGATCGTGTCGTCCGTGCCGAGGAACGCCGAGATCTTGGCCTCGAGCTGCTTGTGCAGGTCGAGGGTGCCGCAGATGAACCGGACCGACGACATCCCGAACCCGTACCGGTCGAGGGTGTCCTTCGCGGCGGCCACGAGGTCGGGGTCGTCGGCGAGGCCGAGGTAGTTGTTCGCGCAGAAGTTCAGGACGTCCTGGCCGGCGTCGGTCCGGACGTCGGCCGACTGCGGCGACACCAGGATCCGCTCGCGCTTGAACGTGCCCGCCTCGCGGATCGCGTCGAGCTCCTGCCGCAACGACTCGCCGACCGTGCCGTACATCCCGCTGTCCTCCCGATCGAGCCCGCTATCACCGCCCGCCCGTCACCGACCAACGGCGACGATCCACACCGCCCCGGCG
>JBEBJW010001360.1:0-2407 GCA_040079715.1 Myxococcota bacterium
GCGCCGCGCATCTCGGCGTCGAGGGCTCCGGCGGACGCAGGGAGCGCCGCTCCGGGCAGGGCCATCGGGGGGGGATGGAGAGGTGCCGGGGCGAGCCTCGGTGCAACGGGAGCCGCGCTCCGGCGGCAGCGACGACCGAGCATCCCCGGGCCACGGGGGCCGCCTCCTGCTTCCGCGTCGCGACGCCACCGGCGGAGGTGCTGCCGGCGCAGCTCGGGCGCGATGCCTTCCCGTTCGGGATCGTGCACGACCGCCGTGAACGGCATCCCCGGGTCCGCGGCCGTCCGCGACCGCCGCGACCGGGAGTCTCTCCCCCGGGCCGCGACCGTCCGCGACCGCGGTGAACGGGAGTCTCCCCGGGCCGCGACCGTCCGCGACCGCCGCGACCAGGAGTCGCCCCGGGCCGCGCTCGTCCGCGACCGCCGCGATCGGGACCGGCCAGGGGAGGGGAGACTCACGATCACGGTAGGTTCGACCAAAGCTTCGGCGCTACGTCCCCGGTGCCGGACGTTCGACACGTGTCAAGCGACATCCGGAACTGACCCCCTCGCGACACGAAATCTGACCCCCCGGATGCAGTCGTAGTAGGGGCTGTGGGCGGTGTGGGCAGGTCGGAGTCGGCCGGGATCGGAGCCGCCAGGTTCCAGCCCGGATCGACGGAGAGCTGTCCAAGCGACTGTGGGCAACGCGAAGCGTTGTCCAAGGCGGTGTGGGCGACCTGGGGGTGGGAACCGCGCCAGCGGTCCGCGAAGCGGCCCATCCCTAGGTCGTCCATGCCGCCGTCAGGCGCGTCACCGTCCATAGCCCTCAGGTCTCCGCGCTCGGAGCCGGCTTCACCAGCCCAGAACGCCGCTTCTCCTTCAGCCGGTAGCTGTCGCCCCGGATCCCCAGCACCGTGCTGTGGTGCATCAACCGGTCCAGGATCGCCGCCGCGACCACCGGATCCCCGAACACCTCGCCCCACTCGCCCACGCCGCGGTTGCTGGTCACCAGCAGGCTTCCGCGCTCGTACCGACGCGAGACCAGCTGGAAGAACAGGTGCGCCGCGTTCGATTCCAGCGGCAGATACCCGAGCTCGTCCACGATCAGCAGCTTGGGCTTGGAGAAGAACGTCAGCCGCTCCTCCAGCGTGCCCGCCGAGTGGGCCTTGGCCAGCGCCGCGATGAGCCCCATCGCGGTCGTGTACAGGACCGTGTACCCGCGGACCACGGCCTCGCGGCCCAGCGCCACCGCCAGGTGCGTCTTACCCACCCCAGGCGGCCCCAGCAGCAGCAGCGCGTCCCCGTTCGCCACCCACCGGCACGTCGCCAGCTCCCGGATCTGCTTCGGGTCGATGGACGGCTGGGCCTCGAAGTCGAACGCCTCCAGCGTCCGAACAGTCGGGAACTTCGCGATCTTCGTCCCCATCGAGATCCGCCGCTGGTCCTTGTTGGCAGTCTCCGCTTCGCACAGGAACGTCAGCACCTCGCGCAGGTTGAGGTCCCCGCGCGCCGCCTCCTCGAGCAGCGCGTCCAGGCGCTCCCGGATCGCGGTCAGCTGCAGGCGGGCCAGCATCGCGTCCAGCCGGTCGACGTCGGGCCTCATGCGGCCACCTCGGCCGCCAGCGACCACTGATCGAGGTTTGGGACGAACTCGCTCGTCGCCGGGTCCGCCGGAGGTGCCTCTACGGCCCCCTGGGGGCCCTTCTCGGAACGAGACAGCCCGGCCCAGTGCTCCGGGTTCACCACCCGCTGCCGGCGGCCCTCGACACGTGCGTGGGTCGCGACCTCCTTCCCCCCATGGCTGATCGTGATGGTGCGGTCACGGACCCGGACCTGCACCGTCGACTTCAGCAGCGTCCACGGCACCGTGTACCAGTTCGCGTCGATCTCCACGCACGCATCGTTGTGGACCCTCCGCTCGAACTCCCGCTCCGACAGGAACGGCCCTTTCTCCGGCAACGGCTGCAGCTTCGACCGTTCCAGCCGATCGAACCGGACGATCGGCTGCTCCCCGGTCGTCCCGTGGATCCGCACGTCGGCCACGTCCCGCGTCCACTCCACCAGCCAGGCCTCGAGCTCTTCCCACGACTCGAACGACCGGCCAGCGATCGCGTTCCGCTTCACGTACTTCACGCCCGACTCGTCCTTGCCCTTCGTCCGAGCGCGGTACGGCGCGCATGCCCGCGGCTTGAACCCCCAGTACTGGGCGAATCGGGCGAACTTCTCCGAGAATACGATCTCGCCCGTTTCGACGTTGTGGATCTTGACCAGCGCCCGCGCGTTGTCGACCAGCATCTGCTGCGGAACCCCGCCCAACACCCGGAACGACGCCTCCATCGCCGCCAGCCAGTTGTCCTGCTTCTCGTTCCGGAACGCCAGGACGTAGACCCGCCGCGACCAACCCAGCGTCAGCACGCACAGGTGGA
>JBEBJW010001361.1:0-2406 GCA_040079715.1 Myxococcota bacterium
ACCACCAACCGGTCGAACACCCGATCGGCCTCCGCCCGCCCGACCGGGAGGGCGGTCCGGGTGCCCTCCTGGAGCGGTCCGGCGCGTCGACCGAACCGGAAGTTCACCACGAACCGGTCCGGGCCGACCTCGCACAGGTCGACCTCGTAGACCCGATCGCTCGTCCCCCCGTCGGCGAGGGACAGCGAAACGTGGCGGACCCGCTTCATCCTGGACCGGGTGTACCGCCGGGGATCCGCTCCGGTCAAGGGACGTGGTACGAACCCCGCGGGAGCGTCGGATGCGCGCCGAGACGTTCGAGCCGTTCCGCGGACACCTGATGGCGGTCGCGTACCGGATGCTCGGTTCGGTCGCCGGCGCCGAGGACGTGGTCCAGGAGACCTGGGTCCGGTGGGCGTCGGCAGAGGGCGTCGACGCGCCGCGCGCCTGGCTGACCACCGTGTGCACCCGCCTGTGCCTCGACGAGCTGCGGTCGGCGCGGGCGCGGCGCGAGGAGCACGTCGGGCCGTGGCTGCCCGAGCCGTGGGTCGACGACGGGCCGCCGGACGACGGTCCGCTCGGGCGGTCGCTGTCCGTCGCGTTCCTGCTGCTGCTCGAGGCGCTGAACCCGCGCGAGCGCGCGGCGTTCCTGCTGCGCGAGGTGTTCGACGAGGACTACGCCCACATCGCCGAGGTGCTGAGCGCGACCGAGCCGACGGTCCGCCAGTGGGTCCGGCGAGCGAAGCAGGCGATCGACGCGGATCGGCCGCGGTTCGACGCGGACCCGGTCGCCCAGGAGGCGCTGCTGGCCGCGTTCGGCGCCGCCTGCGCGTCCGGCGACCTCGCGACGCTCGAGGCCCTGCTGACCGACGACGTGATCGCGACCGGAGACGGCGGCGGCCGCGCGATCGCCGCCCCCCGCCCGCTCCCCGGGCCGTCGGCGGTCGCGCGGTTCCTGCTCGGCGTGCTGCGCAAGGCGCCGGCGGGCCTCGCGACCGAGGTCCGGTGGATCAACGGCCAGCCCGGGCTGCTGCTGCGGCTGGACGGGCGGGTGACCGGCGCGATCACGCTCGGCGGGCGCGACGGGCGGGTGGCTCGGTACTGGTACGTGTCGGACCCGTGGAAGCTCGCCCGGATCCGGTGAGTCTCAGCCGCAGTCGTACACGCGGTCGGTGACGAGGACGGTGCGCTGCTCGACCCCGAGCCCGGTGATCGTCCGCTCCCACCGGTCCTCGACGATCCGCCCCGCGTCGTCGAACGTCTGGTCGAGCAGCTCGACGGTGACGGAGCTGCCGTCGTCCTCGCCGTCTTCCTCGTGGGCCGAGTACCCGAGCGCGTTCGGCGGCGTGCGGGACCACCAGTTGACGAACCCGGGCTCCTCCGACCGGAAGTCGGTGACGAACGCGGACCGATCGGCGTTCGCCACGGTCGTGAACGGTCCGCCGGCGTACGCCCCAGCGCCGACGCCGTGCCAGCCGGTGTCGGTCGGCGCCCACGCGTAGGTCAGGGTCTGATCGGCGGAGCCGTCGCGGTCGAGGTGCCACTCGATCGTGTCCCACAGGCCGTCGGCGGTCCAGTCGAGCCGCTCGAGCAGGTCGATCACGCCGTCCGCGCCGAGGTCCTGCTCGTAGGTCGCCATCCGGTCGCCGCGCGCCGAGGGTTCCCAGGTGAACCGCTCGATCGCGTCGTCGGCGGTCCCGGGCGCGTCGATCGCCTCCTCCGCCAGGGCGTGCGGGGCCGACCAGGTCAAGCGGTGCGCCCAGAGGTCGCCGTCCGGGAACGTGGTGACGAACGAGATCTGGTCGCCGTCGTCGTTCCACACCCGATCCACGACCGAGAAGATCGCGCCGTCCTCGTCGAGGCGGACGTCTCGGGCCGTGCAGCCGCCGAGGGCCTCGACCCGCGCGTCCGGGAGCTCTGCGGCAGGGCCCGATGGAGCGACCCCGTCGCCGCCGCCGATCCCCACGCAGCCTGCGAACCCACCGACAACGACGGCAGCGCGCACGGTTCCCCCACGCGAACGGGGATCGTAGCTCAGCCCCCGGTGGCGCGAGCCTCACAGTTCTGTGACCGACCGGCGCACAGCGCCCGCGCCGTCCGCCGCCCGACGACCCCGTCGGCGAACACCCCGGCCCGCGCCTGGAACTCGCACACCGCACTCGCGGTGATCGGCCCGAACACCCCGTCCACCGCGACCTTGAACCCGAGATCCCGCAGGTGCTGCTGGAGCTCGCGCACCGCGTCGCCCGTGTCCCCCTCCGTCAACAGCCCGCGCCCCTCGACGACCGTGTCCCACCGCGCCATGGTTCCCCCCTCGACGGCCGACAGCGTACCGGACCCGCTCCGCCCCGGACGCGAGCACCCGCGCGACCGAGCCGCTCCGGTCGCCTGTCGGGACCGCGAGCTCAGCCGCAGGTCCGCGCGCGA
>JBEBJW010001362.1:0-2400 GCA_040079715.1 Myxococcota bacterium
GCGCACCGGGTCGGGGCTGCAGGAGGAGCGGCAGACGCTGCACGTGATGGACGACCAGCGGAGGATCGCGCTGGTCGAGACGCTCACGGTGACCGGCGGTGCCGTGGTGCCGAACCCAACATCGCGCCAGCGCTACCAGCTCGGAGACCACCTGGGAACCGCGACGCTTGAGTTCGACGAGATCGGCGCCCTCATCGACTATGAGGAGTGTCACCCGTACGGATCCACGGCCTGGTGGGCCACGAACAGCTCCACCGACGTGTCCGCCAAGCGCTACCGCTACACAGGAAAGGAGCGAGACGACGAGACCGGCCTGGGGTATCACGGCGCAAGGTACTTCGCGGCGTGGTTGGGCAGGTGGGAGCGGGTTGACCCCGCAGGGATGGTGGATGGACCGAACAGGTACGCGTACTTCCGGGGCAGTCCAATCAGAAATGCCGACCCGACGGGTCAGGCCACGACCGCCGACCTGCTCAACAGCACCGCCCCACTCGCCTACACCCCCGAGATGTACGAGCAGATGCCTGCACTTCGGCAGCAGCTACAGGGAACGGCTGTTCGACAACATGCACAGGAGGTTGACGCACATCCGGTGAAGGCCGCTGCTGTTGCCCTAGCCGAGGGCATGGTGGGAGCCATGCGGTCGGACGTCGCCACGCCGATGGAGCGGGGAGTTCACGGGGTCGGCATGGTCGTCTCCGGGGAGACCGCCGGGCCGCTCTTCGATTCGATAGCGCAGGGTGAAGTGACGCCGGAGGCGCAGGAAGCCGTCAGTCGAGTACTCGCCTGGAGTGTCGTCGGCGGAGCCCTAGCGAGGGGGGGAGGGCTGGCACTCGAACTGGCCGCGAAGTCGCGAGTGGGTCGGTTCGTCGGCGGGCAGATCGACGAGGTGGTGGGGCTCGGACCGGACTTCCTGAGGGGCCTCGGAGACGACATCGCCAAGGACGTCGATGCGATGGTGCCCCGGAGTTCCGGCAACGTCGTGACGTCCGGTCAATTCGACCAGGCCCATGAGGTCTTCCAGGCCCGGCGACTTGGTGTCATCGAGGGCGGGGGAGAGTTCCGTGGGCTGGGCAACTCTAGCCAGGGGATCGAGGGCTACTTCATCCCTGAGGGTGGCGGCCCGAAGATTCCGGTGTCCCTAAAGGACTTCACCGAAACAGGTCGGCTTAGCAACGTCATTGGGCGTATCAACGTGAACGCTGCCCAGATCCGGGCCGCTGGTCACACAGGCGGGGACGTAGTTCTACATGCTCGTGTGTCCGCCTCGCCTGATGAGTTGGAGCGATTCGTTCGCGGCGGCCCGCTCGCGAATATGGCAGGCGAAGGCACGTTCAGTCGCCTCATCTTCGACGCCGGAGACGCAGTGATCGAGGTGAGTCGACAGGGCGTGTTCAGGAGGTAGATTGTCTGTTGAGTTGGACATCGTCCCGCTAGCGCCAGCACCCACCTGGGGTGATGTTCGCCGCAAGTGGCTTGCACGGATGGGTCCGGGAAGCCACGGTCCAGTGGCGTTGATCCGCTTGGGGTCCGACACGCCCGTCTCGGAGAGCGAGGTGCTAAGTCCCCCCCTCGCATGCCGCTTCGACCTTGGCGCGGCGAACACACTCACCCTGATGGTGATGGTGACTGCCGGCAACTATGACGAGGAAGAGTTCCTGGGCGACTATGGCCGGAATCTGTCTGCCGATGAGGTCCGTGGCCTATCCGCCGGTTGGCGCGACAATGGCTACTTCATTGCACTCACCTCGTTCGCTGGGCGCGCAGACGGCGAACTTGAGAAGATGGTCGCTCTTGCAGTGGCTCTCGCGGAGGCCGTTGGCGGACGGGTTGTGCTTCCCAGCTCTACCGTGTTCAACAGGGCGGTCGGTGCCTACACATCCGACGAGTTCGCAGAAGCAAGGCCGATCTGAAACGCTCCGCCCGTCGGAGTCACGCTTGAACCGAGTAAGACAAGCCAGGTATTCGCGGAAGGAGCAATTGTCGGCTCCGGCACGCTGGAGATGACTAGAAACGCAAAACAAGCTAGGATACTTGGATGTCCCGACGCGTCGGGCGGCTTCGCGTCTCGGCAACCGGTGAAATGAACTGTATCCACGCGGTGATGGCATCTACCTGGCCGATCGGTGCCGCGGGATGAGTGTGTCCGAGGGAGGGCAGCATGGTGCACGCCGGCCGCGACACGCTGGTCCAAGCTGATCGACCAGCGGAGGCCTCCGGCCTGTCCGTGAGGGACTTCGCCGCCGAGTACGATCTGAACCCGGCGACCTTCGCGTGGTGGCGGTCGCGGTTGTGGTCCCGCGCCGCCCGGGTTCGACACCTCTGACCGGCTCGCCTGACCTCAGCTGACCGACCCGGTGCGGCTCGTCCTGCCCTCAGCTCTCGTCGGGACCCTCCAGA
>JBEBJW010001363.1:0-2396 GCA_040079715.1 Myxococcota bacterium
ACGTGGGCCCGGACCGCGGCGTCGGTCGGCGGGATCCGCCGGGCGACGAGCTCCGGGGCGAGCGTCGCCTCGAACTGCGGGCCGGGCTCGATCCGGCACCCGAGGTCCGCCGCGGCGCCGGGGGGCGCGGGGAACGGGGTGGTGACGCGGACGAGGTGCGGCCCGCGCGGGAACACCGACCGGACGCTCGCCACGAGGTCCGCCAGATCGAACCACCACAGGGCCGGGTACGGCGCGCCGCACCACCGGACCACCCCCGGCCCGACGACCCGGATCGCGTACGCGTCGGTGACGTGCGGGGTCAGCGCCTCGAGCGCGTCGAGGGCCTCGCGGACGGTGTCGCGGGTCCGGCAGTACAGGTTGACCGGGCTCCGGTTGTCCTCGGCGCGCGGCGGGCGGGCGATCAGCGGGAAGTCCGGGCCGCACACCGCCGCTCCCCGCGCGAACAGGCGATCGACCGCGGCGATCGGAGCCCGCCACGCGAACTCGGGCGCGAGCTCGACCGGCACCCCGGCCCGGCGCGCCTCGACCTCCCAGTCGCAGCCGGCGTCGCGGAGGGTCGCGAGGGCCCGGGCGGCGGTCAGCGCGGTGATGGTCGGCGGGATGTCCACGGTCACCTCCCGGGGATCGACACCGGATGCGGGCGGATTCGTCACTGGGGGCCCACGGGCCCAGATCGTCGCCTGGGTTACCCTCTCCCCATGATCCGGGCGGTCCATGTCCGCAACTTCCGCTGCCTGCAGGACCTCCGGGTCGAGCTCGGCGGGCTCACCGCGATCGTCGGCCCGAACGGGAGCGGGAAGAGCGCGCTGCTGCGGGCGATGTCCGGATTCCCGGTGTGGCAGGAGCCGTGGCGGAAGGGACCGGCCGACTCGTCGACGACCTTCCACACCACGCACCGCGGCGATCTCACGATCGACATCCAAGGGGCGGCCTTCCCGTCGGCGGTGCTGCTCCACCCGTCGCTCGACCAGATCCGGCGGGCGAACGTCCTCGCGCCGGCGCGCCAGTTGACGCCGACCGCCGACAACCTCCACAACCTGGTGTACGCCCTCGGGCGCGCCGGCGGGGCCGCGTACGCCGACCGGCTCCGCGCGCTGGTCCCGCTGTACGGAGACGTCGACCTCACCGCCGCGCCACCGACCTACGGCAGCGGCTACCACTGGCTCCGGTTCCGAGACCGGTGGGATCCGAAGGTGTGGTACACCCCGGACGAGGTGTCGGACGGCACGCTGCTCGTCGCGGCGTACCTCGCGGCGGCGATGATGCCCGAGCCGCCGGAGCTGCTGCTGATCGAGGAGCCGGAGCGCGGGCTCCACCCATGGCTGATCGGCGAGCTGGTCGCGGTGTTCCGCGCGCTGGCGGAGCCGACCACCGGCGACCGCCCGGTCCAGGTGGTGCTCGCCACCCACTCCGCCGACCTGCTGCGGCACCTCGAGCCCGGCGAGGTGCGGTTCGTCGGGCGCGACGCGGAGACCGGCGCGACCCGGATCCGCACGGCCCCGGAGGACGCCGAGGGGTGGCCCGAGGTGCTCGCGGCGTACGAGACGATCGGCGACGTCTGGCTGTCCGGCGTGCTCGGCGGGGTCCCGGGCGAGGACCGATGGGCGCCCTGACCCTCGCGCTGGTCGGCGAGGGCGCGGGCGATCTCGGCGCGGAGTGGCCGTGGACCACGCCCCGGAGCGCGTTGTCGGACGACGAGCTCGGGCCGGCGCACCTCCTGATCCGTCGGGCCACGGCCGCAGGCGCGGGGGTCCCGGAGGGGGCGGTCCGGTTCGTCGCGCCGGTCCGCAAGTCGACGGGCGCCCACTACCGCGGGAGCGACCTGCTGCGGCCGGAGAACCTGCGCCGGATCGTCGCCGCGCACCAGCTCCCGGTCGCAGGTCACCCGCTGGTCCACCGGGTGGTGGTGCTGGTCGACCAGGACGGGGACCCCGACCGCGAGCGGATGCTCGTCGACGCAGTGGGCGCGCGGGCGATCGTCGGCGTGGCGGTGAAGGAGTTCGAGGCGTGGCTGCACGGCCACCCGAACCCCGAGTCGCTCGCGCGGGGGCAGGCGAAGGCGGATCTCCGGGACCGCGCGGTCCGCGAGGCGCGGGCGCGGGCGGTGGACCTGGACGAGCTGGCCCGCCGCTGCCCGTCGTTCGGCCGCCTGCGTGGCGCGCTCGCCGTCCTCCGCGGTCTAGGCTGAGGACGAGGACGAAAAGGGCGTCAGTCGCCACAGCCGGACCCGGGCGACGATCGCGTCTCCGAGATCCCGGCGGGCCGCGAGGGTCGGCGCGGCCTCCCGGGCGGCGACGGCCGCAGCGACGATCCGGGCGTGGCGATGGTCGGCGGTCGGCGTGTCCACCGGCCCGTCCTGGGCCGCCCCCTCCCGGAGCCGGTCGGACGGGGAC
>JBEBJW010001364.1:0-2396 GCA_040079715.1 Myxococcota bacterium
GTCCTTCGGCGCCCCGTCCGTCGGAGCGCGGTCCTTCGGCGCAGCGGCCCGGATGAAGAACGTGGTCGACCCGACGAGCGCGAGGTCGTCCCCGACGAGCCCGTACAACGTCCAGGTCGCGACGCGCCCGGACGGCTTGTCGACCAGCGACGCGAGCCGGCCCGACACCTTCAGCGCGTCGCCGGGGCGGAGCGGTCGGTGGAACGTCATCGCGTGCTCGCCGTGGACCAACCGGAGCTTGTCGAGGCCGAGCTCCGGATCGTCCGCCAGCGCCGACAGAAGCGGCCACATCGGCGCGACGTGGAACATCGGGGACGCGATCGCGTCGGGTCCGCGGTACGCGGGGTTCGGATCGTCGGTGGCGTCGGCGTAGGCGGCGATCCGCGCGGCCTCGATCCGGTGGATCCCGCCGTCGTAGCCCTTGCCAATCGGCGGGAACGACGGCGGACGCGCGGTCGGCAGCCGGAGGATGTCTGCCAGCCGGTCGTGGATCTCGGCCGGGGTCCACGGGGCCGCCCCCGGCTTGTCGACCCCGTCACCGACCACCATCTCGTACGCGTGGATCCGCTGGCCCTGCACGCCGAACACCTTGCCGGTGACCCCGCGCCCGAGGTCCGACAGCAGGTACACGACGATCGGCGAGATCCGGTCGGGCGTCCAATCGTCGACGATCCCCGGGAGGTCCTCGGTCATCCGGGTCTTCGCCACCGGGGCGACGCAGTTCACGGTGATCCCGCGGCGGGCGAGCTCGAGCGCGAGGACGCGGGAGAACCCGTAGATCCCGGCCTTGGCCGCGGCGTAGTTCGACTGGCCGAAGTTGCCGATCAGCCCGGACACCGAGCTCGTGTTCACGATCGCGCCGCCGTGGGCCTCGAGCGCCGGGAGGGCGGCGCGGGCGACGTTCCGGGTGCCGGTCAGGTGGACGTCGAGCACCGCGTCCCACTCCTCGCGGGTCATCTTCGCGAACGTGCGGTCCCGCAGGATCCCGGCGTTGTTCACCACCCCGTCCACCCGACCCCACCGGGCGAGCGCCTGGTCGATCATCCGCGCGCAGCCGGCCTCGTCGGTCACCGAGTCGGTGTTCGCGATCGCTTCGGCGCCGAGGGCGAGGAGCTCATCGACCACGGCCTGCGCCGGACCGGCGTCGGAGCCCGAGCCGTCGCGGCGACCGCCGAGATCGTTCACCACGACCCGGGCCCCTTCGCGCGCGCAGGCGATCGCGTGGCACCGCCCGATGCCGTGGCCCGCCCCGGTGATCACCACGACCTTGCCCGTCAGCACACCCATCGCTCCCTCCGTTGCGCGGCCGGGGAGCCTATCCCGTCGGGTCGGGTCGGCGATCCCGCGGCGGGTTCGGTGGTCCCGGGTCGACTGTGGTTCAATACGGCATGTCCATCGTGATCCCCGCGCTGCTCGCCGCGTGTTTCGGCGGTTCGTCCGGCGACGTCGCCACCGATCAGCCCGCCGACGGCGAGCCCGCGCGCCCGAACATCAGCTGCCCCGAGGGCTCGGAGCTCCAGATCGCGAAGTCGCCGAAGGGCGACGAGCAGTACTGCGAGCGCGGGGCGGGCATCATGCACGGCCCGTTCCTCCGGTACTACCCGAACGGCAAGCGCTCGATCAAGGGCGCGTACGACAACAACCTGCCCGACGGCGACTGGATCTGGTGGCACGAGAACGAGAAAGAGGCGTCGAAGGGCAAGTACAACCACGGCAAGCAGGTCGGGGCCTGGACCTGGTGGCACCCGAACGGGAACCGCGCGGAGGAGGGTGATTTCCTCCAGGGTCGCAAGGCCGGCCAGTGGATCCTGTGGTACGAGACCGGCGCGAAGAAAGAGGACGGGATGTTCCACAACGGCATGAAGGACGGCACCTGGACCTACTTCAACGACGACTCCGAGAACACGATCGCGAAGACCGAGCGGTACGAGAACGGCGCGCTGGTCGAGAGTTTCATGCGAAAGCTCGCCAGGTCGTAGGCGTCGAAATCAGGCACCGCCATGATGCGGTGATACTGCACCGGCACCAGCATGGCATGCGTGACACGGTGCTTTTCGGCGAGCGCAAGGAATGCGTTGGCTTCGAATTTCTCCATCAGCACCACGGTGCCGCCGAAGCCGATCGTGGGCAGGAACGTCACCAGCGTGGTGTTGGAATAGAGCGGCGTCGAGGTCAGCGTCACGGTGCTGTGGTCGTAGCCCAGCCGAACGGCCCGGAAGAGCTGCATCCAGCGCATATGGAATGACTGCACGATGCCCTTGGGCTCGCCCGTCGTGCCCGACGAGTAGATGATGTTGAAGGCCTGCTCCGGATCGATCACGGCCTCGGCCGGCTGCGTCCCGTCCGGCGCGATCCAGTCGTGGAAGGACGGCGCGAACGCGCCACCGTCGAGCGCG
>JBEBJW010001365.1:0-2395 GCA_040079715.1 Myxococcota bacterium
GACGGTGCTGCGATCGGGCTCGGCGGGACCCTCGTGGCCGCGGGCGCGCCGGGGCGCCCGTTCGCGGCGTGGGTCGAGCGGACGCCGGGGGACGGGCCGTCGTTCGGCGCCAGATCGTCGGGGGTCGAGCGGATCAAGGGGACCAGCGCGGTCGTGGCGTGGTCCGGCGAGGCCGCCACCGTCGAGCTGAAGGGGGCTCGGCCCGCGATGGCGCGGATCGTGTCGCCGTGCCCAGCGGTGGCGCGGATCGCGGTCGCCGGCCGGCCGGATCAGGTCGTGGTGGTCGGCGTCGGCGACGCGATCGACGCCTGGTTGCCCACGGGTCAAGGGGAGGTCGTGGTCCGCGCGTTCGCCGGCGCGACCCTCGGCGGGCGGGCGCGGGTCACGGTGACCGCCCCGGTCCCGATCGCCGACGGCCTCGGCCCGGAGGTGCTGGTCGGCCCGGACGACGCGGCGTGGTTCTCGTTCCGGCTCGATCGGGCCGGCGCGATCGGGATCGGCGCCCACGCGTCGGCCGAGCGGGTCGACGCGGTGCTGGTGGACGCGACCGGCGCGGAGCTCGCCCGCGGCCTGGTGGTGATGCGCGAGCTGCAGCCCGGCGAGTACCTCGTCGGGTTGTCGCAGCGCGGCGGCAGCGGTCCGGTCCGGGTCCGCCCGGCGCTGGCCGGAGTGGCGACCCCGCCGTCGGGTCCGCCCGACGAGGTGGTCCGTCGGTACATCGAGCTCGCGCGCGGGGAGGGGCAGTGAACGCCGGATGGGTCAAGTGGGTGGTCGGGCTCGGGCTCGCCGTCGGCGGGGTCGCGGTCGCGTCGAGCTCGGACGTCGTGCTCGACGCGTTGCTCCAGCGACCGGCCGACGATCACGGCACGGTGGTGGTCCCCGACCGGTTCGTCCGGAGCTGGGACCCGGTGACGGTGTTCTTCGACGGCAACCCCGGACCGGCCGACGGCGGGCCCGCCGATCACGCCGACGCGCTGGTGAAGCTCGCGCCGAACCACCCGGGCGCGTGGACCTGGCTCGACGGGCACACCCTGCAGTTCCGCCCGGCCGAGCCGTGGGCCCCGCTCGCCACCGTCACCGTCCGGACCGGCGGCAAGACCACGGTGCTGTCGACCCTCGCGTCCCCGCCGATCGCGTCGACGCCGCCGAACGGCGCGGACGGCCTGTCGGCGGTCGACACGGTGACCCTGGTGTTCGCCGAGCCGATCGACGTCGCCACGTTGGCGAAGATGACCCTGATCGAGCTCCGTCCGCTGCCGGGGATCGGCAACGGCCCGGCGACCCGCCTGCGGAGCGACGCGTTCGAGGTCAAGCCGCTGGACCGGGCGTCCGAGGACGATCCTGCGGCGTACACCCTGGTCCTCCGCGAGCCGTTGCCGCCCGGGCAGCGGGTGGTGGTCCGGGTGACCCTGTCCCAGGACGAGGCCGCCGACGACGCGATCGCCGAGGTGGTGTTCCGGACCGCCGAGCCGTTCCGCCCGGTGACGTTCGGGTGCGACGGGGCGACCCTGCCGGTGTCGCCCGGCGGGACGGTCCACCCCGCGGAGCGGCCGATCGCCTGCACCGGCGCGCGGTCGGTCCGGGTCGGGTTCACCTCGGCCCTCGGCGCGGTCTCCCCGGTGCTCGGGCGGAACCTCGTCCGGTTCGAGCCGGCGGTCGACGGGCTGTCGTTCACCGCGTCCGGGCGCGAGCTCGTGGTCCGCGGCGCGTTCCGGTCCGAGGTGCCGTACCGGGTCGCGCTCGCCCCGACCCCGGTCGTCGACGCCGCGGGCCGGACCCTCGACATCACCGGCGAGAGCGTCGTGTGGCTGTACTTCCCCCGCCGCGACCCGTACCTGCGGTGGGGCGTGGGCCAGGGGGTGGCCGAGCAGCACGGTCCGAAGCGGATCCCGGTCGAGGGGCGCGGGATCGACGACGCGGACGTGCGGGTGTACCGGGTCGACCCGCTGAACCGCGCGCTGTGGCCGTTCCCGTCGGATCCGATCGCGATCGACGAGTCGGCGCGCCCGCCCGGTCCCGGCGAGGAGCCCGGCGGGTGGGACGACCCGGACCCGATCTCGACCGACGAGCTCGCCCAGCGCCTCCGATCGCTCGGATCGCCGGGGTGGAGCGGGATCGTCCACCTGCCCGACGCGTCGGACGACGCCGCGCGGTTCGGCCTCGACCTGGCGCCGGCGCTGGCGCGGGTCAGCGGCAAGGACGCGCCGGGGCACTACCTCGTCGGCCTGCGCCGCCTCGACGGTACCACCGAGCGGACCTGGGTCCGCCTCCAGGTGACCGACCTCGCGTTGACCACGGTGGAGAACCCGGCCGACGTGCTGTTCCAGGTGAGCTCGCTCGCGTCCGGCGGGCCGGTGGCCGGGGCGGTGGTCACGGTCGAGGCGCGGGAGGACAC
>JBEBJW010001366.1:0-2392 GCA_040079715.1 Myxococcota bacterium
CGTCACCCGGTCGCTCGGCCGGGTCGTGCGGCAGCACCAGCCGCGTTCACTCGGCGAGGTGGTGGGTCTCCCACCCGGCCGCGGATGGGGGTAGGCTCCGGCCCCGGGGGGTCGGGTCCATGGTCCGTTCGAAGCTGGTCGCGCTCGCCGCGCTGCTCGCCATCCTGACGGGGTGCGCGTACAAGCAGGCGATGCACAAGGGCGACAAGCTCGCTGCCGCCGGCGACTGGGTAGGCGCGTACGCGTCGTACGCGGCCGCGGTCGAGAAGAAGCCGGACGAGCCCGAGGCCGAGACCGCGAAGGGCGTGGCGCGCGACCACGTGGTCGACGACGCGCTCGTCACCGCCGAGGCGGCGACCGGGGCCAAGGACTACGAGAAGGCGATGGAGGAGCTCGCCCGCGCCGAGACCTACGACCACGACCGGCCCGAGGTGTTCAAGGCCCGTCGGGCGTGCGAGGACGCGATCCGCCAGGACCTGATCGCGCTGTGGGAGGGCGGCGACGCCCGCGGGACCTACGCGCTCGCGATCCGGACCCAGAAGCTGTTCCCGAAGGCCGAGTTCCTCCCGCCGACGCTCGACCAGCTCCGGGGCCACTTCGCCGACCGGGCCGAGGAGCTGCTCGGCGACAAGAAGTTCGACGTGTCGCTCGCCGCGATCCGGACGATCGTCGAGTTCGAGCCGGACCGGACCGCGAGCGTGGCCCCGATCGAGCAGAAGATCCTGACCGCGTGGGCTGACGATCTCGTGGCGAAGGGGGTCCAGCACGCGAAGGCGAAGCGCCTCGGGGCCGCGTCCGCGTCGTACGCGCGGGCGTACGAGCTCGCGGGGCGCCACGGCGACCTCGAGAAGGCCCAGGCGATCGCGCAGGACCTCGGCACGCGGTCCCGCCTGACCACCAAGCTCGACCTGACCGGGCCGCCGTCGCGGGTCGCGGCGATCAAGACCGTGGTGGTCGGGGGCCTCCAGAAGGTGCCGGAGTCGGACCTCCTGTCCGTCCCGCCGGTCACGATGGCGATCCGGCTGACCGTCGCGCCCCAGAAGTGCGTCGAGACCGACGCCGTCACCAAGGCGACCCAGGACTACGTCTCCGGCCAGATCGAGAAGCCGAACCCGCAGTACGCCGTGGTCGCCGCCGAGCTCGCGAAGGCGAAGGTCGAGGCCAAGGCCGCCACCGCCCAGGTCAAAGCACTCGAGCCCCAGGTCGCGGCCGCCGACGCCAACGTGAAGCGGTTCGACCTCGACCTGCAGGCCGCGGAGAAGCGGCACACCGAGGCCCAGTCGGCGTACGATCTCGCGAAGCAGCAGCTCGACGGCGCGAAGCAGAAGCAGGACGTGACCGAGACCCAGCTCGAGGCGGCCAAGGCGGCGGGCCTGGCGGAGGCGGCGACCCTCGAGTCCGAGCTCGGCGAGCTCGCGAAGCGGGTCGCGGAGTGGTCGGGGGTGGTGATCCAGCGGGAGGGGGTCGAGACCGCGGCCCGCAAGGACCTCGACGGGATCGCCGCGAACCGGACCCCGGCGGTCGACGCGTACAATCGGCTGAAGGCCGGGTTCGACGCGGCGGTGACCGAGCAGAACACCGCCACCGCGCTGCTGACCGAGCTCACGTCGAAGCTCGCCGTCACCCCGAAGACGGTGATGGAGGACGTGCACGAGACGCTGAAGTACGACGTGCACGACTGGACCCGGAGCTGCACCGCGCCCGTCTCGGCGGCGGTCACCGCGAAGTGGCCGACGAAGCTTGCCACCACCCGGTCGTTCGCGCCGAAGAACGCCACCACCGACCGGTCGCACATCGGGTTCGCGAAGGCCGCCCTGGTGCTCGACGAGAAGAAGTTCCCCCAGGGCGACACCGAGCTCGTGGCCGCTGGCGACGCGGTCACCGCGGGCGCCGTGGTCGAGTGGGCCAGCACCCTCGCCGACGACTACTACCGGCGGAAGATCGACGACGCGGTCGCGGCGCTGTCGGCGAGCCCCGTCGACGCCGCCACGCCCGCGATCAGCCTGTTCGTCGGGGCCCGTTCGCGCCTCGACGCGGACACCCTGGCCCTGTTCCAGCGCCATCTGAAGGAGCAGTTCGGCCTCGAACGGATCGACCTGCTGGTCGCGACGAGCGCGCCGTGATCGCCGCGCGCCTGCCTCCGGGGATTGACGCGGGGCGGCTCGACCGGCATTGTGTGCGCCGAACTCCAGGCTCCACCGCTCGGGCCACCGCTCGGGGCTCGGTCCTCCGGTGCGCCGGGTGACCCGACACCACTCGCCGGTCGAAACACCATGAAGCGTTGTCCGCAGTGCGGTGCCGAATACGACGACTACGTCCAGTACTGCTTCGTCGACGGGGCTGAGCTGGCATCGGCGACGGCCGGCCCGCCGTCGGGCGGGGTCGTCGTCCC
>JBEBJW010001367.1:0-2391 GCA_040079715.1 Myxococcota bacterium
CGGATGACCCGCCCGGCACCTCGACCGCGTCCGGGTCGCCGCTCGCAGTGGTGTCCGGACCGACGCTGACCACCCCAGCGGACGCGCCGCTGTCGCGCGGGCTGACCGTCGCGACCGACCGGCCGACCCGCCTGACGGTGACGGTGACGACCGACGCCGGGTCGCGGACCGTGACCTACCCGGACCTGGCGACGGCGCACGACGTGCCGGTTCACGGGCTCGCGCCCGGCGGGGTGACCTCGCTCGCGGTCCACCTCGAGGCCGACGACGGCGCCGCGATCGATCCGACGTCGCTCGAGGTCGAGGCGGATCCGCTGCCGGCGGGGTTCCCGTGGATCGAGCAGGTCGCGTGGGACGGGGAGCGGGCCGAGCCCGGCTGCTGGCTGGTCTCGCTCGAGGTCCCGGACGGCACCGGCTGGCTCGCCGCGATCGACCCCGCGACCGCGGAGGTGCGCTGGCTGTACGTCGGGGCGAACTTCGGCGACGCTCGGCAGACCGAGGTCGGCACCTACCTCGGGCTCGCGAGCGGGGCGATCGAGGTCGACGGCCTCGGGGCGGTGCTCCGCCGGTGGACCCGCGGGTCGCCGGACGAGGTGATCCCGATCCCGTGGGCGTCGTTGCACCACGAGGTGTTCCCGCTCGCCGACGGCGGGTTCGCGTCGCTGACCAGCCGCCGGGCGGTCTCCCCGGCCTACCCGCGCTCGTACGACGACCCGACCCCGGACGGCCCGGCGGACATCGTCGAGGACGCGGTGGTCGGGTTCGACGCCGACGGCGCCGCCCGGTTCGACTGGTCGCTCGCCGATCGGCTCGATCCGTCGCGGATCGGGTTCGACAGCCTCGACCCGATCGCCGGCGGGTTCGACTGGTCCCACGCGAACGCGGTCGTCCCGTGGGGCGCCGACGGCCTCCTGGTCTCGGTCCGGCACCAGGACGCGCTGGTCGCGCTCGGCCCCGACGGCGCAGTGAGGTGGATCCTCGGGGACCCGGCCGGCTGGGGACCCGCCACCGCCCCGCGGGTGCTGACCCCGGTCGGCGCGCCGGACTGGGCGTACCACGCGCACGGCCCCGCGGTCGCGGACGACGGCACGATCGCGGTGTTCGACAACCACCCGTGGGACCGCACCCCGTACACCGCGGGGACCGCGACCGGCACCACCAGCCGGGTGGTCGCGTACGGGGTCGACGAGGCAGCGGGGACGGTCGAGCGGCTGTGGAGCTGGGTCCCCGCCGAGACCCTCGCGTCGGACGCGCTCGGGAACGTCGACTGGCTCCCGACCACCGGCCACCTGCTGGCCGACTTCGGGTTCCTCGTCGGGGAGGGCGGCGTCGCGAACAGCGCGATCGGCCGCGGCAAGAAGTCGATCCGGCTGATCGAGCTCGACCCCGCCGACCCGGAGCCGATCGTCGACCTCCGCCTGGCGACCGACGCGGCGACGGACCCGGCCGGGATCATCGCGTACCGGGCGGTGTGGATCCCGTCGGTGTACCCGCCGGGGGTGGTCGAGCAGGCGCCGTGACATCGCCGTCGCCCGGGATACCCGAGCCGGGCGGAGTGCCGGTGACGACGGAGCCGTCCGACGAGCAGCTGATGGACCGGTATGTCCGGACGGACGATCGCGCGGCGTTCCGGGTGCTGTTCGAGCGGTACGCGGGCCGGCTCACGGCGTACTTCCGCAGGACGCTCGGGTCGGACCCGATCGCTGCGGATCTCGTCCAGACCACGTTCCTCCACGTGCACCGCGCCCGCCGCGACTTCCGGACCGATCGCCCGCTGCGGCCCTGGCTGTTCGCGATCGCCGCGAACGTGCGCCGGGACCACGTCCGCCGCGGGATCCGCCGCCCCGAGCACCTGGTGGCCGAGCCGATCGAGGTCGCCTCGGGCGGAACCGGCCCCGGACCGGTCGATCCAGCGATTCGTCGCGCGCTCGATCAGATGCCGGACCGCGAACGCGAGATCCTCGTACTCCATTGGTATGTCGAGTTGAGCTACGACGAGATCGCGGTCGTCGTCGGGGCCACCACCGGGGCGGTGAAGGCACGGGGAAACCGCGCGTTGCAGCAGTTGCGAGGCCTGCTCGGAGTCGACGATGTCCACCCCCGATGACCGGCTGGCGACCGATCGGGACGACGCCCGCGCCGGGGTCGATCTCGACGCGCTGTTCGATCGGATCGCGTCGGACACGTCGGCGGCGCCGGCCGGCCCGTCGTCGTGGTCGACCGGGGCGCGCCGGATCGCGGCCGCGGCGGCGGTCCTCGGGGTGGGGGCGCTGATGATCGGCGCCCAGGGCCACCGCGACCTGTCGGCCGATCCGATCCGGCTGCTCGGGCTGGCGATCGGGATGACCGTCGCCGGGTGGTTCGGGGCGATCACCGCGCTGCGCCCCGCGT
>JBEBJW010001368.1:0-2387 GCA_040079715.1 Myxococcota bacterium
TGGAATGCCCCGCATGACGGCATCCACCCCATCCACGACATCCGGCGGTGAGTCCATGACGGCGTCCGAGGCGGCTTCGGAGGCGGCGGCAGCGGTGGCAGTGCGGCCAGCGCAGTCAGCGGAGGGTTCGGCGCGATGCTCGGCGGGATGGTGGGCGGGTGGCTGGCGGGCCTGCTCGACGAGCACCGGGGCGCGCCGGAGCACGACAACCCGGTGATGGTGGCGTCGATGGCCCTGATGGCCGGGATGATGGGCGGGATGCCATCCGGGATGATCGGCGGGATGATGGCGGTGATGGGGGCTCCCGCGATCGCGCTGACCGTCGGCGCCGGCCTCGCGCTGATCGTCGCGGCGTGGGCGATCGCGGTCCGCGGGCGGTACTCGCTGGTCCGCGACCCGGCGCCCGCTCCGTCGGCGGCCACCATCCGCGGTCCGAACGTCGACGGGCTCGCTCCGGGCGCGACGCCCTCCCCGGCCGGCGGCGCCACCCTCCGCCTGTCCGGCTTGACCTGCGGCGCGTGCGTCGGCCGGGTCGAGCGCGGGCTCGGCGCGGTCCCCGGGGTGGTTCGGGTCGAGGTCGACCTGCCGACCGGGACGGTGGTGGTCGCGTGGGGTGACGGGTTCGCCGGGATCGACGCCGTCCACGCCGCGATCGACGCCCTCGGCTACGCGCGGCTCGCCGGCTGACCGGTCAGCGCGGGTCGACGATCAGCTCGGACATCATCCCGTTCTCGCCGTGCTGGAGGATGTGGCAGTGGCGCATCCACCGCCCGACCGCCCCGCCGTCGCCGACCGGGTCGTCGAGCCGGAGGCGCATCGTCATCGTGGTCAGGCCCGGGAGGTTGGTCGTGTCCTGGAACTCGTCGTACCCGAGGTCCCACGCGATCGACAGCCCGGCCTCCTCGTCGATTCGGACGAACGACGCCGGCTGGAACGAGAACCCGTGCAGGTGGACCGGGTGCGCCATGTGGCTGTCGTTGACCACCTGCCACCGGAGGGTGTCACCGAGGCGCGCGTGGACCGCGGTGGGCGCTTCGGGCTGGTCGGGGCCGTCGTGGTGGCTCATCCACGCGCTGCCGTCGACGTACAGCTCGGTCGACATCTGCCACACGCCGTCCGCGTCCTGCCACATCTCCATCTGCTCGGACAGCACCATCGCCCGGTCACCCGACCAGTCGAGCGCCCCGGCGTCGTCGATCTGCCCGACCGACCGGCCGACCGCGCCGAGCACCGGGTCGCCCTCGGCGTGGTCCCACCCGGTCCCGGACCCGGCGACCAGCCGGAACGTGGCTACGTCCTCGCCCGGGCGCTCCCCGTCGTCCGGGTCGTCGCCCATCACCATCGTGTCGCCGTCCATCCACATCCCGTGGCGGCCGCGCGCGTAGTCCTCCCACCGGAGCGGGATCGTGTCGCCGACCGCGCCCTGCGGCACCAACACCGCGTCCGCCCGCTCGCCCGGCGCGAGCAGGAGCTGCCCGCGGTCGTACCCGAGCGGGAGCTCCACCTCGCCGGCGTCGGTCCCGTCGACCAGCCGGGTCGCCCGCCCGACGACCGCGCCGCCCTCGACCCGGACCGCGTCGAGCAGGCCGCCCTGCCCCCCGACCCGGTACAGGACGTGCCCCGGGACCGACAGGCGCCAGAACCGCGTGATCGAGGTGTTCACCAGCCGGAGCCGGACCGCGCCACCGGCCGGGACGTCGATCACCGGGTCCTCCCGGCCGTTCACCAGCAGGTGGCGGCCCTCGATCCCGTTCATGATGACCATCGCGTCGTCGACCTCGACCGACGACGGATCGCCGAGGTACTCGGACAGGTCCGACAGCACCACGACCCGCTCGTCGGCCGGGAGCACGCCCGCGTCGACCAGCGCGGCCTCGTCCGGGTCTTCGACCACCAGGGTCCCGTACAGCCCGTCGAACACGCCCTGCGCGCCGCGGGCGTGCGGGTGGTACCAGAACAGCCCGGGGCGGGTCACGACGAACGTGTAGTCGAACGAGCCGCCCGGCGGGACCGCGTCCTGGGTGGTGGTGGTGCCGTCGGAGGCGTTGTTCCCTTCGATGCCGTGCCAGTGGACGGTGGTGTCGAACCCGGACGGCAGGGCGTTGTGGAAGTGGATCGTCACCTCCGCGCCGACCGGGACCCGGATCTCGGGACCGGGCACCCGCCCGCCGAACGCGAGCCCGTGGACCACGGCTCCGTCGGCGTACGACCAGTCGGTCGGGGCGGCGGTGAGGTCGGCCTCGAACCGCATCGGGTCCGGATCGAGGTCCACCAGCGCAGGGTCGGCGGGCCGATCGGAGCCCGGGGGGTCCTCGGCGGGCGAACAGCCGACGACCAGCGCGAGCCCGAGCGCGAGTGTTCTCACGGGACCTCCCCCGGCACTGTAC
>JBEBJW010001369.1:0-2386 GCA_040079715.1 Myxococcota bacterium
ACGCAGTCGCGCTGTTCGTCGACCGGGCGATCCACCGGCCGACCGACGACGAGCGACCCGAGGTGGCGGCGCTGGTGGCGGAGCTCGACCACCTCCCGCTGGCGATCGAGCTCGCGGCCGCCGCGACCCGCGCGTCGAGCCTCCGAGCGCTCCGGACCCAGTGCCGGTCTGCGGTGCCGCCGTCGGACGACCCGACCCGCCCCGACCGCCACCGCAGCGTGACCGCGTCGCTCGACGTGTCGTGGGGCCTGCTGTCCCCGTGGGCGCGGGCGGCCGCGGCGCAGCTGTCGGTGTTCCGGTCCGGGTTCACCGTCGAGGCCGCCGAGCAGGTGATCGACGTGGCGGCGTGGCCGGCGGCGAGCTGGACCCTCGACGTCATCGAGGAGCTGGTCGACGCGTCGATCGTCCGGGTCAGCGAGGACGGCGCGCGGATGTCGCTCCTCCAGACCGTCTCCCGGTACGCCACAGAGCACCTCGCGGAGCCCGACCGGGTCGCGGCGGAGCTCCGGCACGGCCGGCACTTCGCGGCGTTCGGGACGCCGGACGCGCTGGCGGCGCTCGCTGGCCCGCGGGAGGTCGAGGTCGCCCGCCAGCTCGACGTCGAGCGCGACAACCTGATCGTCGCCGCCGAGCGTGCGATCGACCGCGGCGACGCGGCGGTCGCGTCGGCCACCGCGTGTGCGGTCGGGACGCGGATGGCGATCACCGGTCCGCTCGCGCTCGCGGGGGCGCTGCTCGATCGTGTGGCGGCGCTGCCGGACGCCGAGCCGCGGGTCCACACCGTCGCGGGCCAGGTCTGGCTGTCCGCCGGGGAGCTGTCGCGCGCGGAGGTACACCTCGACCGGGTCCACGCGACCGAGCCGTGGGCCGCGCTGGCCTCGGCCGAGATCGCCAGCGTCCGCCGGGCGCCTCCCCCCGCCACCGCGCCGGACCTGCCGGCGCTGCTCGCGCGGGCGCACGCCGACGGTGACCGGGTGCTGGTCTGCGCCGTGACCCTCGCGTCGTCGTGGCGCCTGCGCCGGCAGGACGACACTGCGGCCGCGCTCGCCGGGCTGAACCACGCCCTGGCGCTGGCGACGGTGGTCGGCGCGCGGCACCTGCGGGCGCGGATCGCGCACCGCCTCGGGCGGACCTGCGCCGTGGTCGGCCGGTACGACGAGGGCGAGCTGCACCTCCGCGCCGCCGAGGTCCTCGCGCTCGACGTGGGCGATCGGCTGCTGTACGCCCAGATCCTGGCCGACCGGGCGGTGGTGGCGAACCGGCGGGAGGACGTGGCGGACACCGCGTCGCTCGTCGCTGCGCTCGAGGCCCAGCGAGCGGTCGGCGATCGGCGCGGCGAGGCGAACGCCCTGTGCGTGCTCGGCCGGGCGATGTCGCGCCGGGGGGAGCTGGTCGACGCGGAGCGGACGTTGGACCAGGCGGTGGCGCTCGCCCGCGCGATCGGGATGGTCGAGGTCGAGCTCTCTTCGTACGGCAACCTCGCGCTGGTCGCCCGGCGCGCCGGTCGGCTCGACGAGGCGGAGCGGATGTTGATCGCCGCCCGCGACCGGGCAGAGGCGAGCGGGTTGACCCGGTCTTCGGGGCTCGGATCGGTGAACCTCGGGATCCTGTACCGAGAGCGCGGACGGGTCGACGACGCCCGGCAGGCGCTCGAGGCGTCGATCGACCGGTTCCGGGCCTGCGCCGACGATCCGTCGCTCGGGGCGGCCCTGTGGCAGCTCGGGGGGCTGCTCGCCGACCACGGCGCGCGCGGGAACGAGGCTGCGCAGGCCCGCGCCGTGACCCTCGAGGCGCTCGCGCTCTACCAGCGCCTCGGCGACCGGAGGTTCGTCGGGCGCTGTCAGGCGGTCCTCGGTCAGCTCGATCTCGCGGACGACGACGCGGTCTCGGCCCGCGAGCGGCTCGGCGCCGCGGTCGCGACGGCCCTCGAGCTCGAAGACGGGGAGTTCCTCGCGCCGTCGATGGCCTGGTTGGCCGAAGCCGAGCGGCAGGCCGAGGCGGCGTCGGCCGGCGGACGCCGGGAGGGGGCGTGATCGAGGCGGTGCTCGCCCTGCCGAACGTCCGGATCGATCTGCAGCGCAGGTCGGTCGAGCCGATCGACGGCGCTGCGCCCGAGCGGCTGACCACCCGCGAGGCGGAGGTGCTGGCGTACCTCGCCGCCCACGCGGACCGGGTCGTGAGCCGCGACGAGCTGCTGACCCAGGTCTGGGGCCAGTCCGAGGCGACCATCACCCGGGCCTGCGACACCACGATCCGGCGGATCCGGACCAAGATCGAGGTCGATCCGGCGAACCCGCAGTGGCTGCTCACGGTGTACGGCACCGGGTACCGGCTGGTCCTGAATCCCGAGCCCCCGCCGACCGCGCAGGTCCCGACGGGGTCGCGG
>JBEBJW010001370.1:0-2380 GCA_040079715.1 Myxococcota bacterium
ACGGCGCCCCGGCGCACCCCAGCGCGAGCGCCAGCCCGACCCCGAACCCGAACCCGACCCGCAACCACACCGCTCGGCTGGACATCGAACCTCCCGCCTCCGGTCTATCGGGGCGGCGGAGCTGGATTCCACCAGAAACGTATCAACATGTTCCGGTCACCGACCAAGTTCGTATGGAGCGGAGTCCGACCTCAAGCATTGCCCGGACGGTCCGAAGGGCCCGGCCATGGAACCCCTCGCCTACGTCCTGTCCGAGTACCCCGTCCCGTCCCAGACGTTCGTCCACGCCGAGATCTCCGCGCTCCGGGACGCCGGGATCCCGGTCGAGGTCGTCGCCCACGTCGCCCACCCGCCGATCGCGTTCGGGACCCACGAGGGTGCCCGGTCGGTGCCGGTCGCGCACGTCGGGCTCGACAAGGCCGAGACCGCCGGCGTCCTCCGCCGGTACCGCCACCTCCACGCCCACTTCGGCGACTTCGGGGTCCGGGTGCTCGGCCCCCTCGCCGCCCGCGCGGATCGGCCGTGGTCGGTCACCTGCCACGCCTACGACATCTTCCGCCGCGACGCCGCGGTCCGGCCCGAGGAGTGGCGCGGCCTCGGCCCGCACTGCCGGAAGGTGGTGGCGATCTCCCGGTTCCACGCGCGGTACCTCGCCGATCGCGGCCTCGATCCGGACCGGATCGCGGTGATCCCGAACGCCGCCCGGCTGGTGGACCTCCTCGCCGACGCGCCCCCGCCGCCGGTCCACCTCCGCAAGGTGCTCGCGGTCGGGCGGCCGGTCGCGAAGAAGGGGTTCCCGGTGCTGATCCAGGCGTGGGCCAAGGCGCGCGGGGTGATCGCCGACCTCGAGCTCGAGATCATCGGGGGCGAGGGCCTGGTGACCGAGCCGCCCGCCGGCCTGACCCTGTCGCCGATGTGCCCGTACGGCCAGGTGCTCCGGACGATGGCCGCGTCGGATCTCGTGGTGGCGCCGTCGGTGGTCGGGCCGGACGGCGACATGGACGGGATCCCGACCGTGCTGGTCGAGGCGCTGGCGCTGCGGCGGCCGGTGGTCGCGTCGGCGGTGACCGGGATCGGCGACCTCGTGTGCGACGGGGTCGACGGCCTGCTGGTGCCCCCGGGCGACGCCGACGCCCTCGCCGCCGCGCTGATCCGGCTCGCGTCCCGTCCGGCCGAGCTCCAGCGGCTCGGCGCCGGCGGCCCGATGCTCGCTGCCGCCCACGACGCCCGCCGGGTCGCCGAACGTCTCCAGACCGAGGTCTTCGCATGAGGGTGCTGATCACCGACGCGTTCTGCTCCGCGAACCGAGGCGACGCCGCGATCCTCGACGGGATCCTCACCGGGCTCCGCGCGCGGATCCCGGACGTCACGCTCGAGGTCACCTCGCACTTCCCGGCGCTGACCCAGCGGTTCCACGACAGCCCCACCACCCCGGTCCACGCGATCGACGATCGGGACGTGGTCGCGGTGATGCGCGCGATCGACCGGGCGGATCTGGTGGTCGGGTGCGGCGGGAGCTACCTGCACGACCTGTACGCGCTGAACCTCCACCCGCGCCTGGCGACGATCCACGCCTGCGCCCGGGCCGGCAAGCCGTACGTCGCGTTCGCCCAGAGCATCGGCCCGTTCGACAGCCCGCTGTCGCGGACCGGCGCCCGGAACGCCCTGTCGGACGCCGCGTGGATCGTGGTCCGCGACGAGGCGTCGGCCCGGGTGGTGCGCGAGCTCGGCGTGACCACCCCGGTGATGGTCGGGGTCGACGCGGCGATCGCGTCCCGGACGACCCCGCAGCCCCGCGGGACCGACCGGCCGCTGCTCGGGGTGACTGTCCGGGGCTGGTCGTTCCCCGGCCACGACGATCCGACGGGCGCGCAGCTCCGGTACGAGCGCGCGGTCGCCGCGGCCTGCGCCGGGTGGGCCCAGCGGACCGGCGGCGTGGTGCGGTTCCTGTCGAACTGCACCGCGTTCGGCGGGTACAACCAGGACGACCGCCTCGCGGCCCGGCGGGTCGCCGAGAACGTCGGGAAGCCGGCCGAGGTGGTCGAGCAGGACGATCTGCCGTTCGACGTGGTCCGCGGCCAGGCGGCGGCGTGCGACCTGCTGCTCGGGACCCGGATGCACTCGCTGATCTTCGCGACGACGGCGGGGGTCCCGGCGGTCGGGATCGCGTACGAGTTCAAGACCCGGGAGTGGATGGACCAGATCGGCTGCCCGGAGCTGTGGCGGCCGATCGAGGACTGCGTGGGGCTGACCGCGATGGTCCACCGGGCGTGGGACGAGCGGGCGGCGCTCCGGGCGACGATCACGCCGAAGGTCGCGGCGATGAAGGCGCGGGCCGAGGCCCAGCTCGATCAGCTCGTGGCGGTCGCGCGCGGGGCCC
>JBEBJW010001371.1:0-2379 GCA_040079715.1 Myxococcota bacterium
TTCCAAAGTGGATGCAGGTGGCGGCAGATCGTGCGCTCGCGCTTCCAATGCCTGATGACACGATCCACATCTTTCCGATCGACGAGACCCACTACCTGTATGGCCCGCCCGGGCGTAGATAGGCGCATGCACCTCATCATTCCCGTTTCTCATCTCGAGGCAGACCAGGGCGCGATCATGGCGATGCGCTCCCGGACCGACTTGGTAGAATCGCTTCAAAGGATGGGGTATGACGTACTGGTGCTGGTGGGACTGACACAGTACGCCTGCCGTCTTCGAGACGGCCAGCCAGCGGACTCGATGCCGCTTCTTGTAGAAGACGATGCCGCATTTCTGGCGGCAGCGTCGGGCTCACTGGAACGCGCGCTTTGTGCTTCGCGACCCTATGTTCATTCGATCTTTCTGGGTGATGGCAGCTTCGAGATTGCAGGTGTGATTCGCGATGACGGTGTGCGCGTACGGTTCGGTGAGTACCCTAGTCAGTTCGGTCCCGGCTCGGAGGGTGGAGTGCTTCTCACAGAATTTCAATACGTCAACTTGTGGTCGTCGATTGCCAAAGGTCTGCTGGATGGTTTGTCACAGAGCTCGTGACGTGGGGCACTACGATCAAGGCGGGCGATCTGGCGAATGATCGGCCATGGAGTGGTCCTGGTAAGATGACGGGTGCATGTAGCTCTTGACAGGTCAAGGTGCGAACGGTGTGCGAACGACTCGTTCGCACGCGCCAAAGCGGGCCTTCAGCCTGTTCCTGCGCCAGATCGCGTGGCCTGGGGGTCTGGTGGTCGCTGGTTCGAATCCAGTCGCCCCGACCATTTTCATTCGCGCTGAAATCTCGAAGTCTGGTGCGACCTCCGCGATGTGCGGGTCAGCGAGCTTCGAAGACTGCGAGCGCGCCAGAGCAGCGGACCGGCCGGGATTCGGGCGGTGGTGCCTCGTCAACGGATGGCCCCTCGGGTAGGGTGCCGCGGTGCCGCTGGACCCGCCAGGCAAGTCGCCACCCCGACCCGGAACCCTCGGCCGTGACCCTGCACCGGGCCCCGGTCCGGATGGGTCCCTGCCCGACGGGTTCCGGATCGCCGCCCCCGCGGTGAGCCTGCCGAAGGGCGGGGGTGCCATCGCGGGCATGGGCGAGAAGGTGTCGGCCAACCCGGTCACCGGCTCGGCGTCGGTCGGGATCCCGCTGCCGCTCACCCCGGGTCGGGGCGGGTTCACCCCGGCCCTGTCGCTGTCGTACGACTCCGGCGCCGGAAACGGCCCGTTCGGGCTCGGGTGGCGCCTGTCGCTCCCGTCCATCCGCCGCAAGACGGATCGGGGTCTGCCGCGGTACCGCCGAGACGACGTCTTCGTCCTGTCCGACGCCGAGGATCTGGTGCCGATTCCCGGCGCGGCCCGGATCGAGGGCGACCACGAGGTGGCCCGGTACCGCCCGCGGGTGGAGGGCGGCTTCGCGCGGATCGAGTCCTGGACGAGCCGCGCCGACGGGCGGGTCCACTGGCGGACCACCTCCCGCGACAACGTCCGTCGGACCTACGGCCTCGGGGACGGCGCCCGGCTGGTCGACCCGGACGACCCCCGGCGGGTGTTCGAGTGGCTGCTCGAGGAGGAGCGCGACGAGCGCGGCAACGTCATCGTGTACACCTACGCCCCCGAAGACCGGGTGAACGTCCCGCCGCAACCGGCCGAGCGCCACCGCGGCACGCCCGGGAACGGGGTCGCGTACCGGTACCCGAAGCAAGTGTCATGGGGGAACGCCGTAGACGGGGCGTTTCGGTTCCACCTGGTGTTCGACTACGGTGACCACGACGACGCCGACCCTGGGTCGGAGCCCGATCGCCCGTGGCCCGCCCGCTCCGACGCGTTCTCCTGGTTCCGGGCCGGGTTCGACGTGCGGTGTCACCGCCTGTGCCGGCGGATCCTGCTGTTCCACGCGTTCGATTCGGTGCGTGCGACGCCGTTCGTGGTGCGGTCGGTGGCGCTGACCTACGACGAGCGGCCCACGGTCAGCACGTTGGCCTCGGCGCAGACCGTTGGTTGGCGGTGGACCGGCACCTCCTATGAGCAAGCGTCGCTCCCCGCGGTGACCTTCGGGTACGGCCAACCACGGATCGACCCGAAGGTGGCGCTGGTCGACGGGCTGCAAGAGCTCCGCGGGTTCGATCCGGCCCAGTGGCGGTTCGTGGACCTCGACGGCGAGGGGCTCACCGGGCTGCTGTCCGAGCAGGGCTCGGCGTGGTGGTACAAGCGGAACGAAGGGGAGGGGACGTTCGGGGTCGCTCGCCCGCTCGGGACCCGCCCGAACCTGCCCCTGTCCGGCCCCGGCACCCGCCTCGTCGACCTCGACGGCGACGGGAACCTCGACCTGGTGGTGATGCGCCCCGG
>JBEBJW010001372.1:0-2378 GCA_040079715.1 Myxococcota bacterium
CAGCTCGGCGAACTTGGCCGAACCGGTCACGTTGGTCCGCTCGCCGATGTTCACGAACAGCTGCGACCCGTCGATCGTCATCGGCTCGAGGCCGGACAGGCGCAGCGCCTTCGGGACGGTGGGGATCACCCGTGGCGGCACCCCGGCCACCGCGTCGGCGATCGCCCGGACGTGCTCGGGCGTCGACCCGCAGCACCCGCCGACCAGGTTCGTGTGCCCCTCGACCGCCAGATCCCGGAGGATCGCCGCCATCGCCTCGGGGGTGTCGTCGTACCCACCCATCTCGTTCGGCAGGCCGGCGTTCGGGTACATGCTGACGAGGCTGGTGGCGACCCGCGACAGCTCGACCAGGAACGGGCGCATCTCCTTGGCGCCGAGCGCGCAGTTCAGGCCGACGAACAGCGGCTCGGCGTGCGACACCGACCGGTAGAACGCCTCGGTGGTCTGGCCGGACAGCGTGCGGCCGGACCGGTCGGTGATCGTGCCGGAGATGCCGATCGGGACGCGCTCGCCCCGCTGCTCCAGCAGCTCGAGGACCGCGAAGATCGCCGCCTTGGCGTTGAGCGAGTCGTAGATCGTCTCGATCAGCAGGATGTCCGCCCCGCCGTCGAGCAGGCCGCGGGCGGCGTCGTAGTACGCCTGCCGGAGCTCGGCGAACGTCACGTTCCGCTTGCTGGGATCGTTCACGTCCGGAGACAGCGACGCGGTGCGGGTGGTCGGCCCGAGCGCCCCCGCGACCCATCGCGCGGCCCCGACCTTCGCGGTGTGCGCGTCCGCCGCGGCCCGCGCCACCGACGCGGCGGCCTGGTTGATCTCGTACGACAGGTGCTCGAGGCCGTAGTCGGCGCCGGAGATCGCGTTCGCGTTGAACGTGTTGGTCTCGACGATCTCGGCGCCGGCGTCGAGGTACGCGGCGTGGATCTCGCGGATCACCGCCGGCTGGGTCAGCGACAGCAGGTCGTTGAACCCCTTGAGGTCGCGCGGGTGGTCGGCGAACCGGGCCCCGCGGAAGTCTCCCTCGCCGATCCGGTACCGCTGGATCATCGTGCCCATCGCGCCGTCGATCACCACGATGTGATCGGCGAGGGCGTGGTGCAACGCGGCAATCCTGGCGGTTCGATCGGTCACGGGGGTCCTCCGAACGCTGTCCGTAGCCGCCTCGGTGGGGTGGGTCAACACCCGAGCGGGGTCGCGGACCGCGCGGATCCGGCGGGACGCGATTCCGTCGGTGGCGGCTGCCCGGTCGGCCGGGCATGCTCGGCGTTCGGACACGGACGGAGGTACGATGACGAAGTTTGCATGGCTGTCGCTGGTGTCGATGGTCGCGGTGGGGTGCGCCGGCGACGACACCGGCACCACCGACACCGGGAAGACCGACGGCGACGCCGACACCGACAGCGACAGCGACACTGACAGCGACAGCGACGCGGACACGGACTCCGACACCGACACCGACTCGGACACCGACACCGACGCTGATTCGGACAGCGACACCGACACCGACGCCGACTCGGACACCGACACCGACACCGACGCCGACGCCGACTCGGACACCGACACCGACACCGACGCGGACACCGACTCCGCCGGGACCGGCGACACCGGCGGGGGCGTTCCGCCCGGGCTGCCGGCCTTCTTCTACTTCGACGCCCGGTTCACGGTCGACGCCGCGAACAACGTCGCGAGCGCGTCCGTGATGGGCGCCGCCGTGCCGTCGTTGTTGAACCTGTACTTCGGCGACGCGAATTGGGCACCCTTGTTCGACCTCGCCGACACCGCCCACTACTGCACGATCTCGCTCGACCTCGGCGCCGGCCCGGTGAACCCGGCGTGGGTCACCGCCGACCCCGCGCTGTACTGGGGTGTGGACTGGGACGGCGTGACGTCCAGCTCGACCTGCTCGCCGCAGCTCACCCAGATCCTGATGCCGGCCGTCACGGCGCCGGGCTCGGAGTGGGGCGCCGCGGTCGGCGACCTCGACGCGATCTCGACCCCCGTCGTCGGCGGCCAGCCGGACGTGTTCGGCGGCTCGATGATGATCCCGTTCCTCTCTGCCACCCAGACGCTGGGGATGGCGAGCTACGCGTACGAGGTCGACGCGAACCTCGCGCTGCAGATCGACGCGAACGGGCTGCTGATCCCGGTCGACCCGACCACGGTGAACCTCGGCGGGAACGCCGTGGTCAGCGCGTACTACTACAGCTACAGCCTGTTCGCCTACGGCTTTCAGTAGGCGGGTCGCCGATCGGGCGGGAGCACGGTAGGAGGGCCGCCATGCGCACCACCTGCCTGCTCGCCTCCCTCGTCGCCTGCAAGACCGCCGCCCCGGTCCCGACCCAGCCGGATCCGGCCACCGAAGCCGCGATGTTCACCAACGA
>JBEBJW010001373.1:0-2376 GCA_040079715.1 Myxococcota bacterium
ACATCGTCCCGGACCTGTGCACGCTCCGGCTCGGGTACCGGCCGCTGCCCGGCCAGGACCCGCTCGAGGTCCACCGCGAGCTCGCCGCCCGGATCGACGGCCTCGGGCTGCCCCAGCCGATCCGGAGCCGGGTGCTGCGGGTGACGCCGTCGATGCTGACCCGCGCCGACGCGCCGCTCCGCGCGTTGCTCGACGATCACGCCCACGACCACACGCTCGGGGCCGCGTCGTTCGCCACCGACGGCGGGAACCTCGCCCGGCTCGGGCTCGAGTCGCTCGTGTTCGGTCCGGGCTCGATCACGGTCGCCCACCAGGCCGACGAGCACGTCGCCGTCGCGGACCTGGTCCGGACGGTCGACGTGGTCGAGGATGTGGTCCGTCGGTGGTGTTGCTGAATGGATTCAATTTCGAGGGGACAGCACCACCTTGGTGCAGTCGTCGGCGTGATCGGCGAACATCGCGTACCCGCGGGCCGCGTCGCTCAGCGGCAGCCGATGCGACACGATGAACGACGCGTCCAGCTCCCCGCGCTCGATCAGGTGCAGCAGCGGGCGCAGGTACTTGTGGACGTGGGTCTGACCCATCCGGAACGTGAGCGCCTTGTTGAACGCCGCTCCGAACGGGATCTTGTCGACGAGCCCGCCGAACACCCCCGCCATCGACACCGTGCCGCCCTTCCGGCAGGCGAGGATCGCCTGGCGGAGCGCCGCCGGACGATCCGTCTCGAACATCACCGCCGTCGCGGCCCGGTCGTACAGCGCGTCGAGCGACGCCCCGTGGGCCTCCATCCCGACCGCCTCGATGCACACGTCCGGGCCGCGCCCGCCGGTCCGGTCGCGGAGCAGCGCGTGATCGTCGACCAACAGCGTCTCGGCGCCCGCGTCCTCCGCCCGGCGCATCCGATACGGTTCGTGATCGAGCGAGATCACCCGCTCGGCCCCGAGGAGGTACGCGCACTTCACCGCCAACAACCCGACCGGGCCGCAGCCCCAGATCGCGACCACGTCGCCGGGCCGCACCCCGCCCTGCTCCGCCGCCATGTAGGCGGTCGGCAGGATGTCCGACAGGAACAGCACCTGCTCGTCGTTGAGCGAGTCCGGGACCTTCAGGCAGCCGACATCCGCGAACGGGACCCGCACGTACTCGGCCTGCCCGCCGGCGTACCCGCCGGTGAGGTGCGAGTAGCCGAAGATCCCCGCCGGGGAGTGCCCGAACATCTTCTGTGCGAGATGCGCGTTCGGGTTGGTGTTGTCACACAGCGACCACTCCTCGCGCCGGCAGTGCCAGCAGGCCCCGCACGCGATCGGGAACGGCACCACCACCCGGTCTCCGACCCGCACCCGGCTCACCGCCGGGCCGACCTCGACCACCCGGCCCATGAACTCGTGCCCCAGGATGTCGCCGGACTCCATCGATGGGATCACCCCGTCGTACAGGTGCACGTCCGAGCCGCAGATCGCGGTCGAGTGGACCTCGACGATCGCGTCCTTCGGGTTCAGGATCCGCGGCTCCGGTACGTCCTCGACCCGCACGTCGCGCGAGCCGTGCCAACAGACCGCCTTCATCGCGCCTCCCCGTGGGTTTCCCGTGCGAGTTCGACCGGGAGTTCGCGGCGGGCGGCCCGCTGCAAGGTCCGCCGACCGGCTCCCCGCGGCTGTCCGTCGGTGGTCGCGACCTCCCCGGTCTCGATCCGCTGCTTCATTCGACGCAGATCGTCGGCGAGCGACACCCCCGGCTCGCCGGCGTTGCCGAGCTCGCCCGACAGGACCGCCGCGACGATCGACGCCGGAGGTCCGAGCTCGATCCACGCGTGGACCTCGGTCCCCCGGTCGCCGGGCGCCGGCCGGAACACGATCTCGCACTCGCCCGGGACCGCCGACGCGTCGGTGCTGCGGAACGACAGCCTCCGACCCGGATCGTCCTCGGCGATCTTCACGTCCCACGCCAACGTTCCACCCGACACGGTGTACAGGTGGATCCGGGCGCCGTCGACGCCGCGCTCCTCGACCGACGCGACGCACGACAGGAGCTGCGGGAGCCCGTCGAACCGCCACCAGGCGTGCAGCGCGGTCGCGTCGGCCAGGACCGTCACCGCCGCCCTCGCCTCCCGGATCCCGATCTGATACGGACGCAACCCGATCCGACGGCTACCCGCCATCGCCGCCCCGCCCGCGACCAGCGACGCGAGGCCGAGCCACCCGCCGCGACGCAGGCCGTACAGGGCGAGCAGCCCTCCGCCCGCGATCGCGCCGAGCCTGAACGCCTCGCTCGCCGCCGCGGGACCGAGGTCCTGCGGGGTCGAGGCCACGAGCAGCTCCGTCGTCGGAACCGAACCCACCGTCTTGCTCATGCGTCACCTCCGGCTCGGATGGGGCT
>JBEBJW010001374.1:0-2376 GCA_040079715.1 Myxococcota bacterium
CCACCAGGCTGTGGTGGTCCGGGTCGAGCACCAGCACCACCCCGTCGAGCCGCCCGACCACCGACCCCCCGTCGAACCAGCCGCCGATCGCCCGGCCGGCGACCGGGTCGAGGATCCGCACCGCGCCGACCCCATCGGTCACCCATGGCGCGCCGTCGGTCGAGCCGAGCTCGGTCAGATCGCGGTCGAGGCGGGTGCACCAGGTGCGGTGGCCGGCGTCGGCGTCGACCCGGCAGACCTGGCGGGTGTGTCCGTCGGGGTCGGCGACCAGCGCCCCCCACCTGCGGAGAGCCGGGCGGGTTCACCGTCCACCGGAGCGCGCCGGAGCGCGTGTCGCGGGCCGACAACGCGCCGCTGGCGCCGACCACGATCACGGCGGTGCCGTCCGCCGACACCTCCGGCACCGATGTCGCTTCGACCCGCCACACGACGTCCATCGCGCGGATTGAACCACGGGCGGGGGAGGCGCGGAACCGGACGCGGGATCGCCGAGGGCGGCGCGCGACACCGGGCGGATCCGCGGGCCGATCGGGTACGGTCGGTCCGAGGAGGGTCGATGGTGACGCTGGCGCTGGTGTTCGGATGGCTGTTCGGGCCCGATCCCGCGGCCGCCGCCCGCGGCGAGCAGCCGTGCAACGACATCTACTGCGGCGACAACGGGACCGCGACGACCGGACTGGCCGCCCCGGTCACCCCCGATCCGGGGTCGGTCACGGTCCGTCTGCCAGGGTAGCTCCGTCGCTCACTGGGGACCTCGGTGTCGTGCGCTGGGTCCGCGGATGTGCTCCCGCGGCCTGCCTCGGCGTGCGCTCGGATCCTTCGGGGCGGCTCGGCGCACTGCCGGTCGATGGATCACGTCGCGCTGGTGGTGGGGATGGTCGGCTGCGCCCCAGCCCCGGTGGCCCCGGACGCGGGTGATCCGTGCGTCGGACCCGGCACGATCTGCACGATCGCCGGCGACGACGAGATCGGGCTCGGCGCCGACGGGATCGCGGCGACCGCCTCGCCGTTGTACTTCCCGCAGGACGTCGCGGTGGTCGACGACCGCGAGTGGCTGCTCGTCGACTGGAACAACCACCGGATCCGGCGGATCCGCGACGGGATCGCCACCACGATCGTCGGGCGGTTCGGCGTCCCCGGCGACGGTCCGGAGGGCCCGGCTGCCGACGCCGACGTGAACCACCCGACCGGGGTGGCGCTCGCCCCGGACGGCGGGCTGTGGGTCGCCGGGTTTCACACCGCCCGGGTGTACCGGATCGACCCCGCGACCGACGCGCTGTCGTTCGAGGCCGGCGCCGGGCTCCGCGGGGACTGGGGCGACGGCGGGCCCGCCGACGACGCGGCGATCAACCAGCCGTCGAGCCTGGTCGTGCTCGACGACGGGTCGGTCGTGTTCTCGGATCAGGGGAACCAGCTCCTGCGCCGAATCGCCCCCGACGGCACGATCGACCGGTTCGCGGGGACCGTCGGGGATCCCGGGTGCTCCGGCGACGGTGGACCGGCGTCGGAGGCGGCGTTCGGGTCGCTCGCGGCCGGGTACCTCGCGCCGAACACCCGGCTGGTCCGCGCCGGCGGCGACCTGCTGCTGGTCGACACGGAACACCAGCGGATCCGGGCGATCGACCTCGACACCGGCGTGATCCGGACCGCGGTCGGGCCGAGGGGGTGCGGGGGACCGGCCGACCTCGTGGTGTCGCTGACCAGCCCCGCCGACGTGGCGATCGGCCCGGACGGCGGGTGGTACGTGGTCGACCGCGACCAGCACTGCGTCGTTCGGATCGACCCCGACACCTCCGAGACGTCGGTCGCGGTGGGGATCTGCGGCGTCCCGGGGTTCTCGGGCGACGGGGGCCCGGCGGTCGACGCGACCCTCGACGGGCCGACCGGGATCGACATCGGCGGCGACGGCGCGATCTACGTCGCCGACGGCAACAACCACCGGGTCCGCCGCGTGACCGCGCCCGAGATTGCGCGCTGACACAGGTTGTTGCAGTTCGGCATCTCGGTGTCAGCTCGCCTCCGGTACCGTTCGATCGAACGGGAGGGAGCGATGGCGTTCTGGATGGTGATGGGAGCGGCGAGCGCCGCGCCGGGCTGCGACGCTGGCGGTTGCGGGACGTCGCAGACCGGCCTCGCGACGCCCGCGCGCGAGTGCGAGGACTTCCTGTGCGGGAAGAACGGATCGGCGATCACCGGGCTCGCGGTGGCGCTCACGTCGGCCTCGTCGGTCACCGTCACGGTCCCCGGCCTCGCGCCGATCGGGCCTGACGCGGTCGTCGCCCTCGGGCCGACCTGCGACACGGACTGGGTCTGCGGGTCCAACGGGACGTCGGCCACCGGCCGGGCGGCGGGGATCGCGCCGATCCGGGGCGGGGA
>JBEBJW010001375.1:0-2375 GCA_040079715.1 Myxococcota bacterium
ACGACCGCGACCAGGACCTGACCCTCGACGCGAACTGGCTCGGGATGCCGACCGAGGGCTACGGGTTCTCGGCCGGGGCGGTCGCGGGGAGGTTCGGCCCGCCGTCGTTCGAGGCCGCGTCGTTCGACCCGGCGTCGATCGCGGGGACGCCAGGGATGCCGGTGACGCTGGTGTATCGGTGAGCGCGGTGCTGGTGATCGACGCCCACCCGAGCCCGACCAGCCTGTGCGCGGCGCTGGCGGACCGGTACGCCGAGGCGGCCCGGGCGGGCGCGTCGGTCGACGTGCTCCGGCTGCGGGAGCTCCGGTTCGACCCGGTGCTCCACGAGGGGTACCGCGGCGACCAGGCGCTCGAGCCGGATCTGCGCGCCGCCCAGGACCGGATCCGCGCCGCGTCGCACCTGGTGTTCGTGTACCCGTCGTGGTGGGGGACGTACCCGGCGCTGCTGAAGGGGTTCCTCGATCGGACGCTGGTGCCGGGGTTCGCGTTCGCGTTCCGCGACGCCCGACGGTGGGACCGACTGTTGGCGGGCCGATCGGCGAGGTTGATCGTGACGATGGACTGGCCGGCGTGGGCGTTCCGGTGGGTCCAGGGCGCGCCGGGGCACCGGGCGATGGCGAACGCGACCCTCGGGTTCTGCGGGGTGCGCCCGGTGTCGATCACCGCCCTCGATCAGGTGAAGACGTCGACGCCGGCGGTGCGGGAGGGGTGGTTCGCGACGGTCGGACGGGCCGCGACCGCGGATCTGCGCCGGCTCGAGCACCGATCGGGTAGTCGGACCGAGCACGCTGAGGCAGGCTCGTTCGCGGGTCGGGAGGGCATGCCGCAGGCATGCGCGACGGGCCGAGGGCGCGCAGCGGGACCTGGAGCACCGACCGGGTAGTCTCCCGTCGCCCGCTGGGTCTCGTCCGAGGATCGGGCCGGGCCTCGGTTTCGTACGCTGGGTACGCGCCCCGGGATCACGACGCCCGGGACCGCGGGGCTCACCCGGATCTGACCGACGCGCGGCAGACCTCGCCCGCGACCGGCCCGATCGCGTACGGGGTGCACCCGTCGCAGTCGGTCATGCCGTCGAACGTGAACACGAGATCGTCGGGGTCCCCGTCGATCTCGGCGGTCCCGTGGTCCCACTCGGTCGGGCACAGGTTGAACGCGAACGGGGCGTCGACCGTCGCGTGGAACCGCCGCATTCCGTGCCGGACGTCGAGCGAGAACGGGCCGACGGAGCTGTCGCCCCCGCTCCGGTGCGACGTCTGGTCGACCGTCGCGTCGAGGCCGGGCGCCTCGAGCCGGACCGTGACGTCGCCGTCCTCCCAGGTGGAGAACGCGCCGTCCCCGTCGCGGACGTAGGTGCCGTCCACCACGGTGATCACGATCCCGCCGCCGAGGTCGAGCCCGAGGTCGGTGAACGTGTAGATCCCGGTGGCGCGGTTCTTCACGTACCCGCCAGACCACCCGACGCCGTCGTCGTCGGTGCACCCGGGGTCGTACGCGACGGTGAACAGGTCGCCGGCGGTGGTGTCGGTGAAGCAGTCCGGGCCGTAGCCCACCATCGACGCCCACACGGTCGACGCCAGCGCCAGCAGCGGCAGGTCGGCGGTGGTCCACCCGCCGGTGCCGATCGCGAGCGGCTCCGGAGCGGGGCTCCCCGAGTCGCCGCCCGAGTCGAGGGTGTCGGTGCCGATACCGGTCGACCCGGAGCACGCAGCGAACCCGACGACCCAGATCGCTCCGCCCATGCGTCACTCTCCCTCGGAGATCGTCACCGGACCGCAGACCGGACGCCAGTCGATAGCCTCGCGCGACCTGGCCGATCGGTGTGCAGTCCCGCGAGAGCGTGGGCGGTGAGCGGTCCCCGCCTCCTCGAGAACACCGTGGACGTGCGGGCAGCGACGACTGGTCCAGCTGCGCTGGACGTCCGCCCGCCGTCGAGCTGGGCCGTGACCAGCGTCCCGGCCCGCGCCTCGATCAGCGCCTGGTGGGTACGGTCTCGACGATCCGACGGTCCGCGCCAGGTTCCGGGTCCGGTCGACGCCGATCGTGGCGCCGACATCGATCGTACGGTCGACGGCCGAGCCCATGACAGGATCGGCCCTCAGAACAAGCTGCCCTGCGACGAACGGGCGGCGTCGCGCGTCCCACGGCCGCGCAGGAACCAGCGCGTCGCGTCGTCCGGCGCGTTCGCCGCCGCGGGGACCGCACCGATCCACACGTGCCGCCCCGCCTCGACGAACGTGACCGGGGTGCTGATCGGCGCCGGATGCCATCCCTCGCCCAGGACGCTCCGGACGCGGTGCCACGACCCCAGATCGATCGCGCCCGACACGGCGGGGGCGGGGACGAGCCGCGCGTGGCCCTCGACGACGAACCGGCGC
>JBEBJW010001376.1:0-2374 GCA_040079715.1 Myxococcota bacterium
GCCGATGTCCGCCGCGGTGGCGGTGGGCGTCGCGCTGCTCGCCGCGCCGGTCGATGCGGTGGGCGCGCCGTACCGCGCCGGTCACCACCACGCCGGGTTCGGGTGGTCGACGATCGACACGCGGTTCTTCCGGATCCACTACGCGACCGCGACGGGACCCCGCGCGTCGGACGCGGGCCGGACCGCGCGCGAGGTGGCGCGGGTCGCCGACGATCTGCTGATCGAGCTCGCGAACGCCGCCGGGTGGATCGCGCACGGGCCGATCCACGTGGTCGTCAGCGACGAAGCGGAGGGGATGACGGCGTACAGCCTGCCGTCGTGGGGGTGGATCGTGCTGTCGCCGGACCCCGGCCCGGAGGTGTTCCGACTCCGGGGGCGGCAGGACTGGGTCACCGACGCGCTCGCGCACGAGCTCGGCCACCTGGTCGGGCACCGGCTGGCCGGCGCGCTGCCGCCGTCGGCGAGCTACGGGATCGCGCTGTCGTCGGCGATCGACGGACCGGTCGGGGTCGGGTCGACGGTCCAGCTCGCCCCGAACGAGCCGTACGGGTGGTCCGAGGGCGCGGCCGAGGCCTGGTCCGCGGCGATCGGGGTCAACCGGTGGACCGCCGGGCGGGCGGCCACCCTCCGGACCGCGGCCCTCGCGGATCGCCTCGTGACGTTCGACGAGTGGTGGGTGTCGGCCGACAAGGACGACGTGCTCGACGCCGAGCGGGTGTACCAGCAGGGGTACGCGTTCGCCCGCTGGCTGTCGGACGCCTACGCGGTCGACGTGTTCGCCGAGATGGGCGCGGAGGCGCACCGGCGGTACACCCCGTCGTGGCCGGCGCTGCTGGCGCGCGTCACCGGCGAGCCGGCGCGGGTGGTGTGGGCGCGGTGGCGGGCGTCGGTGGTCGCCGAGGCCGAGGCCGACGAGGCGCGGCTGCGGGCCCGGGGGATCGCTGCCGGGGTCGAGCTCGAGCGGACCGTGACCCCGCTCGACGACCTCGACGCGGTCGACCGGTGGGCGTCGCGACCGGCGCGGGCGCGAGAGGAGTCCGACGAGCAGACCGGCGTGTTCGAGCTGTACCCGCGGACCAGCCCGGACGGCCGGTGGGTGGCCGAGGGCAAGATCGGGTGGATCAAGGTCTGGCGGGGGGCGGCGAGCGATCGCCCCGGAGGGACCGCCGCGACCGCCGACCGCGAGCGCCGCGCCGACGCGACGACCGCGTGGATCCCAGCCCGGTTCGGGACCGCGTTCGCGTTCGTGCCCGGGCAGGACGCGCTGGTGGTGGTCGCCCCCGAGGACGCGCGGCTGCCGCGGATCGCGCGCGGGGTCCGCCGGGATCCGTGGGGCGAGCTGGTGGTGGTGGACCTCGCGCCGGACCTCGTCCCCGTCCGCCACCGGGGCGGGACCGCGACCGTCGAGACGCTGAGCCTCGCGACCGCGCGGGACCGGCGTCGGCGGATGTCGCCGATCCCCGGGACGCTGCGGGCCCGCGATCCGGCCGTGTCGCCGGACGGGACGCAGGTCGCGTGGCTCGCCTACGCGGACGGGACGACGAACCTCCGGGTCGGGGCCCTCGACGGGACCGGCGCCCGGGCGCTGTCTGCGTTCGACGACGGCGCGTGGCTCGAGCACCCGTCGTGGTCGCCGGACGGCCGGTCGATCGTGGTGTCGATGCTGCGGGGTGGCCGGGCGGACCTGTGGACCGTCGACGTCGCGACCGGGGCGTGGACCGCGCGGACCGACGACCCGGCCGATCAGATCGATCCGGTGTGGGCGGCCGACGGGATCTGGTACAGCGCAGATTCGGACGGCGTGTTCGACGTGTACCGCCTCGATCCGGCGACCGGCGCGACGACCCGGATGACCCGGGTGCTCGGCGGGGCGATCACCCCGTGGCCGCTGCCGGACGGCGGGCTGCTGTACGCGGCGCACACCGCGAGCGGGTTCAAGTCGATGCGGGTCGACCCGACCGAGGTGCTGGACGAGCCCGCGCCGCCCGGGGTGTCCGGGTCTGCGATCGCGCCGCCGCCGTCGTTCACGCCCGAGGTCCGCCGGTACGCGCCGCTCCGGAGCCTGCTCGTGCCCGCGGTCGGGCCGATCGTGCGGCTCGATGGTGGTCCCGACGGGGTCCGTCCGCTGGGCGGGGCGTACGTGCACCTCCGCGACGCGGTCGAGCAGGTCGATCTCGGCGTGTACGGGCTGGTCGGCGACGGCTGGCTCGGCGACGCGGCGCTGACGGTGCGGGCGCTGGCGCCGGAGCTGACGCTGTGGGCGTCGGGGTCCGGAGACGGTCCGACCGGGCAGACGGCCGGAGCGGCCGGCGGGACGGTCGGGGTGCGGGTCCGCGACGACGTGACGGTCGAGCTCGGCGGGCAGTGGTGGGCG
>JBEBJW010001377.1:0-2370 GCA_040079715.1 Myxococcota bacterium
GACCTGGGACGCCCTCGCGACCGGCCTCGCCCGCGAGCTGGGGACGGGCGCGTCGATCGCGAACCACGAGCTCCTGATCCGCGACGACGTCGGCACGTCGACCGACCACTTCTGGGCGTACCCGGTGGCGATCGACACGGACACCCACGAGGCCAGGACGATCTTCGGCGGCCAGCAGTGGGATGTCCTGGGGCCGGACGAGATCTGGGACGGCGCGTCGCTGCACTCCGGCTGGTACCGGATCTACGACTACGCGTCGTGGAGCATCCAGTGAGCCGCGACCGCACACGGGGACGGACGATCCGCGATTCGCGGCGTGGGAGCACCCGCCGAGCCCCGGATCAGCGACGCCGCGCGATCTCTCGGCTCAGCCACAGCTCGATCGCCGCCAGGTAGGGCGGCCGCTCGTCACGAACCCGGGCCAGTTCGCGCTCGAGAACAGCCCGGGTCCAAGAACCAGCATGTCGATCCGCAATCCTTCGCGTCAGCCCACGGATCGCTGCCTCACGGGCCTGACGATGGGTCGGGTGGTTCAGACCCAGTACCTCGAGGTCGGAGGCGGCGTCATCCACCAAACCTCCGAGATCACCCGATCGCAGTAGGGTCAACCAGCGCTCGGGGTGCGCGCCGGGGTCGAGCAACAGGAGCCTCCGACTCCCCTTGTGTTCGCCGCACCACCTTTGATCGGAGCAAGACAAATACAGGTTGTTCCAGGCGAGCCGGAGATCCGGGTGATCCGCGTGCGATCGAACGTGCTCGACGTGGACGGCCGGGGGGTCCTTCCCGACCCTGCGGCTGCAGTAGCAACACAAGCCGACCTGATCGCTGTGGAGTCGGTCCCTCACGACCCGCGCCACATCGCCTGGGATTCCGCTGTGCCAATCCGCGGTAGGGTTCGCCAATCGGAACTGCACCAGCGTCGGCGGCGCTGCACCCTTCTCCACGTGCCTCATTCGCCGCTCGCACCCACGTACAACCGCTGCTCCACCACGGTCGGGTCGTTCTCCCCCAGGTCGGTCGCCAAGTCGTCGATCAGCTTCCTCGCCCCCACGATATCGCCAGCGTCCAACCTCCGCCCGAGCTGCTCCAGCCGGTCGAGCGTCTCGCGGGGGCGCTCGTTGACCTCGAACAGGTCGGCATACAGCGAATTCGCGTCACGGCCACGGGTGAATGGCGCCTCGACGAGTCGAAAGTCCTTCAATACCCGAACGGACGCGCGGTCGACGTGCATCGCGACGATCGGCGAGTGCGTGGTCGTGACCCACTGAACGTTCGGAAAGGTCGTCATCAGGCGCGTCAACACTTCGGACTGCCACCGCGGGTGCAGGTGGAGGTCGACCTCGTCGACCAACACGACGCCGCCACCGGACAGGGGGGCCTCACCCCCGGTCGAGATCGCCAACCTGCGAGCGACGTCGGCCACCAGCGCGACGAGCGCGCGCTCCCCACTCGACAGCTGGTCGAACAACACCTGCTCGCTGAGCTTGACCACCGTGAGCCGGTTTCGCGGCTCACGGCGGACGCGTACCGCCGAGAACCCGGTCAGCCGGGTGATCGCGGCCCGAACCGCCTCGAGCTGCGCGTCACGATGCTCGGGAGCGTCGATCCGGTGCTCGTTCTCGATGTTCTCGCGCGCTTGGAACCACTCGAAGAACCGATCGAAGCCGACGCCCTTCGGATCCAACGCGAGGCGGGCCTCCGCCCACGGTTCGAAGTCGCGAGCTCCGGCATGATCCTGGGGCGTCAGATCGCGGACGGTGCGCTCGGTGCCGTACATCACCACCATCGGCCACGCGCCGGGTGTGGCATTCACCTGCCAGGAGGGCGACACGGTGACGCCAGCCGGACCGACCACGAAGCGCTGCGACCGCGCGCGATCTCCCTCCCGAAGCACGAGCTCCACCGACGCTCGATCCGCGCCGATCCGAACGGCATCCCCGGGGATCCGGAACCCGCTGGTCTGGGCGACGTTCACGCAGATGTCCAGCGCGTGGGCGAGCGCTTCCAGCACGGCGGACTTGCCGCTGCCGTTCTCGCCCACGAGGAGGGTGAGCCGTGGGTGGAACTCCAGCTCGAGGCGCTCGAAGCCCCGCCAGTTCTCGAGTGCCAGCCGCTCGACCTGCACCTTCGCCCCCACCTTCGACACATACCATCGGTCCGGCGCGACTTCGACCCACCGCGGTCTGCAGGTGGAGCGGCACGCCCGTCCATCACTGCACGCCGGCGTCGCCCCACGGGTCGGCGACCCCGAGCCGCTCCGCCGCCGTCGCCCGCGTCGCGTCGGTCGTCCCGGCCCAGTCCAGCGGCGGCACCCGGTCGAAGCACGCCCGATCCGGCGGCGCCGTCGGGTCCTCGACGAACGCCCGGTAC
>JBEBJW010001378.1:0-2369 GCA_040079715.1 Myxococcota bacterium
GTGCTGGTCCGCGGCGGGGCCGGGATCGGCAAGACCCGCCTCGCCCAGTGGCTGGCCGAGCGGGCGTCCGAGCTCGCGGTCGCGCAGGTGGTGGCGGTCGACGGCACCGACCCCGAGCTCCTCGCCGCTGCGCTCGCCGGAGCGGTCGAGCTGTACGGACGGCCGACCCGCGCGCGGCTGGCCGAGGCCCTCGCGGCCCGGTCGGTCGCGCCGCGTGGTCGAGCGGCTGCTCGACGACCCCGGCGCGCGGTGGGGGACGATGCCGGCGGTCCGCCGGGCGCTGCGGGCGATCGCGACCCCCCGGACGGTGGCGCTGATCGTCGACGACGGCCCGGCCTGCCCGGACGTGATCCGGCTCGCCCGGGCGCTGATCGGGGAGCGAGGCACCCACCCGGCGCGGATCCTGGTGGTGGTCACCGCCGAGGACGACGCGGTGACCGCGCTCCCGGAGCTCGAGACCGCGCTGGACGGCGCTCCCGGGGTCGACGTGATCCACCTCGGTCCGCTCGGGGCGAGCGCCCAGGAGGCCCTGCTGGGCTCGCTGGTCGGGCTGGATCCGGAGGCGCACTCGGTCGTTCCTCGCGGTCGAGGACGCGAGTCCGCGGCCGTTCTGGGGCGTGATCGTCCGGGGGCGTCTCGGGCGCATCGCCGCTGACCGCGGGGACGCCGATCGAGCCGCTGCGTGGTTCGCCGACGCCGAGGCCGTGCTCCGCCGCCTACCGCCGCACCACCCGAAGGTCCTCGGCGCCGCGATCGAGCTCGCGGGCTGGCGGGAGGACCTCGAGCAGGTGCTCGCCCTGGCCCCCGAGGCGGAGCGGGAGGCGGCCGAGGCCGGGCTGTTGCCCGAGCAGAGCTTCGCCGCCACCAAGCGGCTCGAGGCGGCGCTGGCGCTCGGGCGGTCCGGGCTCGCGCGGGAGGCCGGCGCCCGCGCGCTCGCGCTGGCGGAGCTGTCCGGCGACCGGCGGTCGGCGGTGTTCGGGTGCGCCCAGCTGTCGAACATCGCGTCGACCACGGGCGACTGGCCGGACTCGTTGCGGTGGGCCCGCGCCGCGGCGGTCCGGGCGGAGCGCCTGTCGCACCCGTGGCCCCGGGCGATGGTGGCGGTGCTCGAGGCCGACGCCCAGCTCCACCTCGGCGACCTCGACGGGTACGATCACGCCCTCGCGCGGCTCGCCGACGAGGCGCCCCGGGTGCCGGTCGGGGAGCCGCAGGTCCGCGCCGCCCTGGTCGGGTTCGCCGCCCGCCTCCGATCCCGCGGCGAGACCGAGCGCGCCGACCGAGCCGACCGGATCGCCGCCACCGTCCACGCCTCCGTCAGGCGAGCGGGCCGGGCCCCGAGGCCGTGGGGGACCGGTCCGCCGGGCGCTCGAACCCCGTCCTCGCCGGTCCGAGCGTCCGATCCAGCACCCGGTCGGCGAGCGACGCGATCCGCTGGAACGCGACCGACGCGAACCCGTGGGCGAACACCGCGGCGATCGGCGGGATCTCCGCCGTGTAGTAGTTCCAGCAGTGGCGGGAGGTGCCCCAGTACTCGAGGAACACCCCGAGGCCCGCCCCGGCGAGCATCAGCGTCACGTCCTGCCGGAGCCGGCCCGGCCACACCACCACCGCGACCATCGCCGCGACCGACACCCAGGTCAGCGGCTCGTGCAGGTACGGCGCCACGAACACCGTCATCATCACCACGAACGGCGGCAGCGTGCCCCACCAGACCCACCGCAGGTCCGCGTCGGCCGGGATCACCACGTCGAGGGCCCGGGACAGCCGGTCGATCGCGATCGCCGCCACCGGCCACGCCGGCAGGATCCAGATCGGCGGCCGCTCGGCGGTGAAGTACCACCAGATGCTGGTGACGGTGCCCCACGCCTCGATGTACATCCCGCCGCCGAACCCGATCGCCGCCCGCACGAGGTCCCGCCGCGGCGCGATCCCCCAGCACAGCAGCGCGGTCATGAACACCCAGATCCCGGCCAGCAACCAGTCCATCCCGAGGGACAGGTCGATGTACCGATGCCAGATCGCGGCGATCCCGACGTACCCGACCGCCAGCAGGACCAGCGCCCCCGCCGACCACCGGTCGTAGCCCCGCGCCAACCGTCCGAGCAGCATCAGAACTCGTCGACCGGCAGCGGCCGGAGCGCCCGGAGGGTGTCGACCAGCTCGTTCAGCGGGTCGCGGAGGTCGAGGTCGAGCACCCGGTTCGTGCGCTCCTCGGGGTCGGTCGACAGGTCGTACAGCTCGACCGGCCGCCCGGTCGCGAGGTCCCAGGTCAGTTTGAACGGCGCGGATCGGATCCCGACCGCGCCGAGGTTCTCGTGCATCACCGGCTTGGTCGCGTGGGCGGACGGCCCGTCCGGTCCGCCGAGCAC
>JBEBJW010001379.1:0-2368 GCA_040079715.1 Myxococcota bacterium
CGGGGGCCGGAGGCGCGGGCTCGACCGCCGCTGGGGCGGGCTTCGCGGGCGCCGGTCGCGCGACGGGGGCGGGCGGATCGCGCTCGTCGGTGCCCGGGCCAGCGTCGGGGTCGACCCCCGCGACGCCGTCACCCGCACCGTCCTCGTCACCCGCGCCCTCGTCCCCAGCGTGCGCTCCGACCGGGATCGCCAGCGCGCCGGTGTCCACCACGTCGACCGGGACGGCGGGCTCCGGCGCCTCGACCTCGGCCGGGTCGGGCTCGGACGGACCCCCGAACGCCCCCCCGAACGATGGCGTGAGCGCGCCGCTGCACCCGAGGGTCCACGTCAGGGTCCAGGCCGCGGTCCACGCCACGGTCCCGGCCAGCGTCCACCCTGCGATCCCGACCGTTCGACCGTTCATGGCCCGAGCATACCAGGGTGGTCGCGGACGATCACCCCGGACGCCCGGATCAACCCGGCAGGCGCAGCGCGCCGAGCAGCCGCTCGGGGGACGCCACGACCGTCACCTGACCGACGTTCTGGGCCAGCCGCTCGAGCGACTCGAGCTCCTTCAGGCGCATCAACGTCGGGTTCTGCTCCAACAGCTTCGCGGTGTTGGCCAACGACCGGGTGGCCGCGGTCTCCTCGCGCCGGAGGATGACGTTCGCGGCGGCCTTCTTCTCGGCTTCGATCACCTGGTTCAGGTACGTCTTCATGTCACCCGGCAGCACGATGTCCTTCAGGTCGAGCGACGACACCTCCGTGCCCCACGCGATCGCGCGGGCCCGCACCTCGTCCAGCATCTGGCTCGCCGCGCCGTTCCGCGCCTCGAGCAGGCCGTCGAGCGACACGCCGGCGATCAGCCGCCGGGCGGACATCTGGGCCTCCGAGTACAGCGCGCCGCGCAGGTCGGTGACCGACCCGAGCGCCAGGACCGGGTCCACGACGCGGTACCGGACGATCAGGTTGACCCGGAGGCTGACCTTGTCGGACGTCATGATGTCCTGACCGGCGATCTGCAGCTCGTGCTCGCGCAGATCGACCCGATCGGTCGACACCGCGCGGCCCTCCACGTTCAGCCCGTACCGGCCCGGACCCAGCACGTCGACCCGCTTGCCGTCGACGTACAGCACGACCCGCTCGTGCGGCCCGACCGCGAGCACCTGCATCAGGTGCGGCGGGACGAGCGGCCACTGCGCCTCGGGGATCGAGGTGAACAGGGGCTCGAGCGCGTAGATCGTGGCGGTGACCCGGTTCCGGGCCTGCCACAACAGGTACCGGCCCGGCAGCAGCGGCCGGATCGGCAGGCCGTCGACCGCGAGGATCGCGACGTGGCGGAACGGGACCTCGACCTCGGTGGCGACCCCCGACGGCAGCACGGCGGCGAGCTCGGGCGACCACGGCTCGTACGCGGTGTTCAGGTCGATCAGCGCGTCCGCGGTCCCGGCGCGCGGGAACCACAGGACGTGGCGGCCCGGGTCGAGCAGTCGGACGATCCGACCGTTGCGACGCCGAACGCCGCGCTGGTGGTCTGCAACGGTGGTGACGGTCCACATCGGACACCTCGAGCGGAGCGGAGAGGGGGACCGGCCGCGGGCCCCCGTGGAGCGCGCAGCGGAGGAGCGTCCGTCCCCCGCGGGGGTTCGGGACCCGGCCGAGACCGGTTCGCGCCTGCTGGCCGGGCGTTCGTGTCCCCGAGGGGACCGGAGGCCGGCGGTCGGTCGTCGTACGTTCTGTCAGGTTGAAGCACTCGTTCGGAAAACGAGTCGGATGCACTCCCACTGTGCTACGGCGCGCGGGGCGCCGGCGGGATTCGAACCCGCGACCCTCCGATTGGTGCACGCGCTTCGCCAATGGAGTCCGCGGGTCCGACCCGGATCACCGACGCCAGGGGCGGGTGACCGGGGGTCGCGGTCGGCTGGCACGCACGTCCCCGGTTGTTGCGAGGGTCGTGCCAGTCACACCGGGTCCGTCCGAGCAGCGCCGGTGCAGGATCGACCCCTGCGCCCGCCCGGAGAATCGTATCCGATGGGATAGTCGATTATCCGTCCCCACCGTCCCCAGGTCGATCGAGTTGTCCACAGACACGAATGTGTAAGGCGAATTTGCATCGACGCTCGAACCTCGGGATCCGCGGCGTGCCCCGCTGTCACACGGGGTGAACCCGCGGACCGCGGTCGGCCCGAACGATCGGTCGTCCGCCGCCGTTCGCGGACGGAGCGTCGTTCGTCCACAGCCTGTGGATTGATCTTTCGACCCAAATGGCGGTCCGACGCCGACTTGACCGCGATCGACGCGAATAGTACATCGCTGGTGCCGCCATGCCGGCCGGCCGCCGTGACCAGCTCCCATCCGGTCGCGTCGGCCATCCCTCCCCCTGGGCCGG
>JBEBJW010001380.1:0-2363 GCA_040079715.1 Myxococcota bacterium
GCCCCGGCGCCGGTCAGGCCGAGCCACGGCCCGCCGTCCGGCCCGACCCGGGTCGAGGGGACGGGGCCCGGCGGGTACGGCGCCACCACGGGTCAACCCGGGCGCGAAGCAACGATCGAGCCCGGGCGGCTGCCGCTCCGGCCGGGGATCAACCCGTTCGATCCGGGTCGCACCCCGCCCCCGTCGACGTCGGTCGACACCGGCGTGTCGCCCCGGCTGGTGCCGGACGACGGCGGCCGCCGGTCGCACACCCTGCACAAGACGCTCCGGTCCGGAGCGGTGATCCGGTACGACGGTGACCTGTACGTGTTCGGGGACGTGAACCCCGGCGCGCAGGTCGTCGCCACCGGCAACATCATCGTGCTCGGCGCGCTGAAGGGCGTCGCCCACGCCGGCGCCGGCGGCGACGAAGCCGCGTTCATCCTCGCGTTCGATCTCCGCCCGACCCAGCTCCGGATCGGGCGCCGGATCGCTGTCCCTCCCGGTCGGAAGCCCGGCGCTGCCCCTCCGGCGGCGTTCGGAGCGGCCGAGCTCGCCACCGTCCGCGACGGGCAGATCGCCGTCGAACCCTACAAGGGCCGCGTCCCGCGGTCCTGACCCCGCCCTCCCTCGATACTCCCACCACCCTCTCACCCATCCCAGCGTCGCTTCGCACGAGCGGGCTGAAATCGCGAGGAGTCCACCATGGCAGAGTGCATCGTCGTCACATCCGGCAAGGGTGGCGTGGGCAAGACCACCACCTCGGCCAACCTCGGGGCGGGGCTCGCGCTCGCCGGCAAGACGGTGGCGGTCGTGGACGCCGACATCGGCCTGCGGAACCTCGACGTGATCCTCGGGCTGGAGAACCGGATCGTGTACGATCTGGTGCAGGTCATCGAGGGTGAATGCCGCCTGAAGCAGGCGTTGATCCGCGACAAGCGCGTCGAGGGCCTGTTCCTCCTCCCGGCCGCGCAGACCCGCGACAAGTCCGCGGTCAAGCCGGAGGACATGAAGCGCCTCGTGAACGACCTCAAGGAGGACCACGAGTACGTGATCATCGACTGCCCGGCCGGGATCGAGCAGGGGTTCAAGAACTCGATCGCCGGCGCCGATCGCGCGCTGATCGTGACCACCCCCGAGGTCTCCGCGATCCGGGACGCCGACCGGATCATCGGGCTGGTCGAGGCCCACGATCTGCCCGAGCCGCAGCTGATCATCAACCGGTACCGCCCGGGGATGGTGTCCCGCGGCGACATGATGAACAAGGATGACATCCTCGAGATCCTGGCGATCCCGCTGATCGGGATCGTGCCGGATCACCAGGACATCATCATCAGCGCGAACCGGGGCCAGCCGGTCGTGTTCGACGAGCGGTCGGTGGTCGGTCAGGCGTACCGCCGGATCACCGACCGGGTGATGGGCCTCGACGTCGCCTTCCCGAACCTCGACGAGGATCCGAGCCTGTGGGCGACCTTCAAGCGGTGGATGGGGCTGGCCGCCCGGGAGGCCGTGTGATGCTCGCGCTCCTTCAGAAATTGACGGACGCGTTCGGACCGGGGCGAGGGGCCAGCAAGGACGAGGCGAAGCAGCGGCTCAAGCTGTTGTTGATCCACGATCAGGTCGATCTCCCGCCGCTCCAGCTCGAGCGCATGAAGACCGAGATCCTCGAGGTGGTCGCGCGGTACTGCGAGATCGACACCGAGGAGAGCGTCGAATTCAGGCTGAACCGCGAAGACGGCCAGGTCTCGATCGTGTCGTGCGTGCCAGTGCGGCGCGTCACGGGCCGCGCGACCGCCTGACCGTCGGATCCCGGTCGGGATACCCCGGACGTATGGCCTCCTCTCGCGCCGAACACCGTCTCGCCGCCGTTCGATCGATCGGCGCCGCAGCGCCCGTACCGTTGCTCGTCGTCCCGCTGTTGATCGACGGGGGACTCGTCGCGGTCGGGGTCGCCGCCGCGGTCGCGCTCGCGATCGCGGCCCCCGCGGCGGTCGCCGAGTGGCGGACCCCGCCGGATCCGAACCCGTCGTCGCGGGCGGCGGTCGCGAGCGTCGCGGAGATCGCGGGGCTGGTACTCGTCGCCGCCGCCACCGGCGAGCTCGCGGCGATCGGGTGGATCGGCGGGCTGCTCGGGGTCGGGGTGTGGATCGCGGCCCGCCTGCTGATCCGGCGGCCGGGGTGGACGGTGGTGCCTGCGGTCGCTGGTCTCGGGCTACTCGCGGTCGTCGCCGGGTTCGACCTTCGGGCGGCGCCCCCGTGGACCCTGCTCGCGCCTCAGTGGGACGCCCTGCCCCGCGTGCTCGGTCCGGCGGCCGCGGCCGGGGTGCTGCTCGCGGCCGGCGGGCTCGGCCAGTGGACCCTCGGACCGCCGAGGCCGCCGGCCG
>JBEBJW010001381.1:0-2360 GCA_040079715.1 Myxococcota bacterium
GGCGCAGGGGAGGCGGGGGATCGAGCTCGACGTCCGGTGGTCGCCGCCGTGGACGCCGATGCTCGCGCTGCTGTGGTTCGCGGTCCTCGGGATCGCGCGCGGCGAGGGCCTGCTGACCGTGTCGATCGCGGTCGGGATGGCGCTCGCCGTGTGGTGGCTGTACGCCGAGCGCGCCCAGCGGGCCGCCGCCGAGCTCCGGTGGGCGTTCGTGCGGGGATCCGAGGCTGAACCTCCCGACGCGGAGGTATGATCCGCCGCGATGTGGCTGTGGTCCCGGGCAGTCGTGGCGGTCGCCGTCTGGTTCTCCCCGCTGGCGGCGTCGGCGGAGGCTCCGCCGGTGGCGCCGTCGCCGTCGGGGGAGCTGGTGACGGACGCGTCCGCCGACGTGGAGCTCGGCGAGTACGTCCGGCTGAGCGAGGAGATCGAGCGCCTCGCGCTGAAGAACGCGTGGCCGGGGGTCGAGCGGACGTTCGTCCAGCTGCTCGAGACCGGGGTCCACCCGGGCTTCGACGATTGGCTGCGCGGCGCCCAGGCCGCCCGGACCCGGGGGGACCTCGCCGCGGTGCGCGAGCGCCTGGCGGCCGCGAACGCGCTCCGCGAGGATCCCGCGGTGCTCGACTGGCTGTGGGACATCGACTCCCGATACGGCCCGGTGTCGCTCCGGTGCGATCCGGGCTCGTTCCTGACGCTCGACGTCGACGCCACGCCGATGGATCCGGACCTCCAGCGCGCGATCGCGTTCGGGCGGGCGGCGATCCACCGCGACTGCGCGTTCGACGGGTTGCTCCCGATCGGTGAGTATCGGCTGTACGATCGGGTGGTCGCGGTGACCCCTCGGGCGGTGGCGGCGGTCGATCTGCGGGGCCTCGAGATCGACGCGCGGCGCCGCCGGTCGCTGCGGCGGGCGTGGGCGGCGGAGGACGCGGGCGGATGACGGGTGCCGGAGCCGTGGCCGGAGCGGTGGAACGTGGCTGAGTCGTATCCCCGGTCGTACGCGCACTACGTGCTGCTGGAGCGCCTCGGCTCGGGCGGGATGAGCGAGGTCGACCTCGCGCGCAACCAGTCCGACGACGACACGTTCGTCCGGTTCGCCGTGATCAAGCGGATCAAGGCCGATCGCTCGACCGACGAGTCGTTCGTCCGGATGTTCAAGGACGAGGCCAGGATCACCAGCGAGCTCCACCACGAGAACATCGGCGGCGTGTACGACTTCGGTCGGTTCGGCGACGAGTGGTGGCTCGCGCTCGAGTACGTGCCGGGGATCGACGTCCGGTTCCTGGTGAACACGCTGCGCGAGCGCGGGCAGCGCGTCCCGGTCAAGATCGCTCTGAAGATCGTGGTCGAGGTGCTCGAGGCGCTGGGGTACGCCCACGCGAAGCGCGACACGTTCGGGCGCCCGATGGGCATCGTCCACCGCGACGTGAACCCGCGGAACGTGATGGTCTCGATCCGGGGCGAGGTCAAGCTGATCGACTTCGGCGTCGCCAAGGCGACCGATCGGCTCGAGCAGACCCGGACCGACCAGGTGAAGGGCAAGTTCCAGTACATGGCGCCCGAGCAACTCTCCGGGATGGAGGTCGATCACCGGTCGGACCTGTACGCGGCCGGGCTGCTGCTCCACGAGCTGCTCGCCGGGGTCGCGCCGTCCTACGGGCTGAACCACGCGCAGGTGCTCCACCGGCTGATGAGCGGCAAGACGCCCGAGCTGCCGGCGATCCCCGAGCTGCCGGACGATCGGCGCCTGCGGGCGGTCCACGATCGCGCGCTGGCCCACGCGGTCGACGATCGGTACCCGTCGGCCGAGGCGATGGCGGCCGACCTGCGGGCGGTCGCGGCGCCGATCGGGGGTCTGCCGACCGCCGATCAGCTCGCGGGGTTCCTGTTCGCGGTCGATCCCGAGCTCACCGGGCGGCTCCAGCGAAAGATGGAGGGGTACGCCCGGATGGATCTGGCGCTCGGTCCCGGGCAGGCGGTGACCCGGCTGATCGAGCGGACCGGTCGCGCCGCGGACCTGCACGGCACGATTGTCTCCGGCGTCTCCGGCGCCTCGGGTGTCTCCGGCGGGCCGGTCACCGGCTCGAGCTCGTTCTCCGGACCGGCGGCGGTCGGTCGGACCGGGGTGGTGGCCGGGAGCGTGGCGCTGATGTCGGTCCTGTCGGCGCTGGTCGCGTCGGCGGTGGTCGCGGCGCTGCTGTTCGGCGCGTTCCTGTGGTCGCGCGAGCCGGCCGCTCGCGCGCCGCTCCCGGGGCCGTCGACCGTCGCGCCTTCGGTCGCGCCGTCGCTCGCCCCGGCGCCGGAGGCGGTCCCGCGGCCGATCGCCGCCGGCACCGCCGCGCCTGCACCGTCGGACCCGTCGACCC
>JBEBJW010001382.1:0-2359 GCA_040079715.1 Myxococcota bacterium
CGCCCGCGCGGGGGAGCGCGGCCTCGAGCACCGCGCGGCCGAGGCCTCCGCCCTGGCGGGCCGGCGCCACCCCCATCAGGTGCACCCACCCGTGGGGATCGGCGGCGGCCCGCGCCAGCGGCGCGTAGGTGTGGTCGAGCCACGCCAGGCGGGCACACGCGGCGGCGCCGTGGGCGAGCGCGAACCCGAGCGCCCACCCGACGATCCCGGCCGTTCGGACGCGCCGGACCAGGATCCCGAGCGACCCGAGCGCCGTGAGCAGGATCCCGATCACCCCGAGCTCTCCGGGGGTGACGACCTGCCGCCAGCCCGCGGTCGACGCCGGGGTCGCCAGGTTGGTCAGCCCGGCCCGGGCGAGCGCGAGGTTGTGCTGGACCGCGCCGTCGCGGGGTCGCAGCCGTTCGGCCGCGCGGAACCTGGCGATCGACCGAGGCAGATCGCCCTTCCGATAGTACGCGATCCCGAGATCGTACTCGATCACCCCGGACGGGGTGGCGCCGTCGGCCCGCGCCTGGTCCCACGCGGCGATCGCGGCGTCGAGGTTTCCCTGGTCGAACGCGGTGGATCCGTCGGCCACGGCGCCGGCGTGCGCGATCGGCGACCCGAGCCATCCCAGCCACCCGAGCCCGAGCCACCCCAGCGCGCCCGGCATCACCCGACCTCCGCGATCAGCGCGCGCAGGTCGGCCTCGAGCGTCGGATCGTCGCCGCCGGCCCCGAACCGGGCTCGACCGAGCCGGGCCCGCAGCTCGCGGACCCGCGCGAGGCGATCGGCGTCCCCGGCGACCTCGGCCTCGAGCCGTCGCAGCGCCACGTCGAACACCACCAACCGCTCGACCGGATCGGCCGGGACCGTCCGGAGGGCGTCGCGGGCGGTCGGCGGACGGGCGCGCGCCTCGGCCCGACGCGCGCGGGCGGCGAGCCCGGACCGGATCCCGAGGGTGGTCAGCATCAGGAACCCGGGCGCGGCGGCGAGCCCGAGCAGCGGCGGCAGCACCGCCCGGAGCGACGGGGCGGTGGCGCGGCCCCAGGTGTAGGTGGGGCGGAGATCGATCGCCAGCGGCGCCTCGTCGGCCGACCCGGCGGACCCGAACGCCTCGACCGTCCCGTCGCCCTCGCGCCCGGGGACCACGGTGAGGGTGGGCAGCTCGATCCGGTGGGTGACGTAGTCCCGCTTCGACGGTGAGAACGTCACGATCTCGAGCGGCGGCAGGGCGAGCTCGCCGGCCTGGGTCGGCACGATCACCCGGTTGAACGCCGCGGTCGACCGGAACCGCTCCCCGTCGATCCGGGCCGACACGTCGGAGGTGTTGTCGTACACCGAGGCCCCGGGCGGGGCGAACGCGGGGAGCTGGAACCCCTCGACCACCCCGTCGCCGGTCACGACGATCGACCACGGCACCGACTGGCCGACCGCCGCCTGCTGCCGATCGAGGGTCGACCGGACCTCGAACTCCCCGACCAGCCCGGAGAACCCGGGCGGCGGCGGCGGGAGCTCGCGCACGGTGAGCTTCATCGGCTTCGACGCGATCTGTTCGGGCACGCTCCGACGGAACCCGAACAGGTCCGCCCGACCGACCGGGACCGCGACCTCCCCGGTGGCGACGCCCTGATCCCGGGTTCCGGTCGCCACCGCCACCAGCGGGACGAAGCTCTCCTGGACGCTGATCGGCCCGCTCGGGTCGTCGATCGCGTACGCCGAGTCGGTCGGGGTGCCGTGCTGGGGCGACCGCAGCCCGTCGAACGCCGGGAGCCTCCACCGGATCTGCGCCCCGGGGAGGTGGCTCTGGAACTTCGTGTGGAACACGACGACCTGGCCCTCGTACACGTCGTCCGGCACGAGGGTGGCCTCGGCGGTGTACTGCTCGGTCGACTCGGCCTCGGCCGATCGCGGCACCACCCGCACCGACACGGCGTCGCCCGTCACCCGCGACCCGTCGTCGAGGGCGAGCTCGACCGGGCCCACCGACCAGGTGCCCGGTTGGACCGCGGTCAACCGGTACGCGAACTCCTGGATCCGGGTGATCCGCCCGTTGAAGTTCTGGAGCTGCTGGGTCTGCCCGACGTACGACGCGGCGACCCCGGACCCGGTCCGGACCGGCGGCGCCCGCTGGGTCTGCGCCTGCGGCTCGTTTCGGCCGGTGGTCAGCACCAGCACCTGGATGGTCCCGGATTGCCCGACGGTCAACGTGGTCGGCGACGCGCGGAGCTGGACCTGGACCGCCGCGGCGACCGCGCACAGCCACGCGAGCATCACCACGGCTTGCCGTCCTGCTTGCCCTGGACCACCACCCGCTGCGACCCCTCCTCGATCGAGTCGAGAAGCCGCTCCGCCTGGCCGGCGGTGATCGGCCCGCCGT
>JBEBJW010001383.1:0-2355 GCA_040079715.1 Myxococcota bacterium
CGACACGACCAGATCGTCGGCCGGATCGTTCGGGTCCGAGCCCCGCGCGACCTCCTCGCCGTCCGCGACGCCGCCGTCGTCGGTGTCGGCGCGGGTCGGGTCGGTCTCGGGCGCGACCCACGCGCCGTCGGCGTCCGCGTCCTCTGCGCCGTCGGTCAGCCCGTCGGCGTCGGTGTCGGCGACCGCGGGGTCGGTGGTCGACAGCGGGTCGGCGTCCGGGACGAACGTCGGGCCGGTGTCGTCCGACAGGGCGGCGTCGAGCCCGATCTCGGTGCCGTCCGCCACCCCGTCCGCGTCGGAGTCGGGGTCGAGCGGGTCGAGGCCGCGCCCGACCTCGTCGCCGTCCAGCAGCCCGTCGTCGTCGGCGTCGGCGTCGGTGGGCGCCGGGTCTTCGTCGTCGGTCAGGTCGTCCCCGTCGGTGTCGTTGCGGAAGTCGGTCTCGTCGAGCGGGTCGGTGCCGTCGGACAGCTCGTCCCCGTCGTCGCGACCGTCGCCGTCGGTGTCCGCGTCCGTCGGATCGGTCCCGATCAACACCTCGTCCTGGTCGAACACGCCGTCGTCGTCCGCGTCGACCTCCGACCCGTCCGGGATCCCGTCGAGGTCGCTGTCCGCCGGATCGGTGCACGGATCGGCGTCGCCGGCCTCGTCGAGGTCCGACAGCCCGTCGTTGTCCGCGTCGCGGTCGTACCCGTCGCGGTACCCGTCCCCGTCCGAGTCACCGAACGGCTCGTCCCCGTCGAGCACGCCGTCGCCGTCGTGGTCGTCGGTCGCCACCTCCAGCAGGTGCAGCGCGCCGAGCTCGCTCGGGACGACCTCCACGTCGTAGGCGGGCTCGCCGAGGTACAGCGGGTCGATCCGCGCCACCACCACGGCCGCCGGGTCCGCCACGCCCCAGTGGAGCACCGGCCAGCCCGTGCCGCCCCGCCCGCTGCCGCCGCTCACGTCCTGGATCCCGCCGACCACCTGCCCGGTCGGATCGACCAGCATCGCGTGGGCGCCGAGATCGTCGCGGACGACGCGGCCGGAGCCCGAGCACCGGTGGACCCCGGCGAGGATCCGCAGCTCGAGGTGGTGGTCCGCCGCGGGCTCGTCGTTCTCGAGCAGCTGGCTCGCGCTGACCGACGCGAGGTACACGTCGAGGTCACCGTCGGCGTCGTAGTCCGCGAGCGACGCGCCGAACGTGTCGGCCGAGCTGCCGATCTCGGTCGTGGTCCAGCCCGAGGCCTGGTCGAGGAGCTGATCCGCGCCCTCGTCGGCGATCACGAGGTCCAGCTCGGCGTCGTTGTTCAGGTCGCCGCACGCGACCGCCAGGACCTGTTGATCCGCCGCCGCCCCCACGTCCGCCGGCGACCGCGCGAACCCGCCGACCGCGGTCCACGACCACCACGACAGCGGGTCCGACGGGGCCAGCGCGCCCTCGGCCTGGGTCCACCCGAGCTCGTACGCCCCGTCGCGATCGAGGTCGCACGCGACCACCGCCCCCTTCGCGGTGAGGTCGTCGACCGAGTCGAGCTGGAGGGACGGATCCTCGGCGAACGCCGCGCCGGTCCAGAACCACGCGTCCGCCCCGACCGCGGTGGTGCGGAGGAACAGGTCCACGTCGCCGTCGAGGTCGAAGTCGGTGACCAGCGCGAAGTCCGACGACGCCGGCGGAACCCCCGGGACCGCCTCGGCGGTGAACGCGCCGAGCCCGTCGTTCACCAACAGCAGGTTCGCCACCTCGCCGTTGGTGACGATCAGGTCGAGGTCTCCGTCGAGGTCGACGTCGGCGAGGCCCGCGCCCTCGGTGCTGTTGGTGCCGGCCGTGCCGAGCTGGAGCTCGACCCCGGTGAGCGACTGGGCGACCGCGAAGTCGCCGGTGCCGTCGTTCAGCCACACGTCGACCCGGTCGTACTGGGTGCGGACCAGGTCCGGCGCGCCGTCGGCGTCGAGATCGCCGACCAGCAGCGCGCGCGTCGGGTTGTTGGCCGGATCGTCGAGGTCCGGCGCCCGGGTCGCGGTCTCGTTCGCGAACCCCCAGTTCGGAGCGCCGACGCCGACCAGCAGCACCGCGCCGCCCGCGGACGGAGCGAACAGGTCCCACACCCCGTCGAGGTCGACGTCGGCCCACGCGGCCTGGACCTGCTTCGGCGAGCCGTTGACCGTCAGATCGGGATCGGACACCGCGGTCAACGACCCGGCGAGCGCCGGCACGAACAGGAGGGACCACATGGTCCGCAAGCTATCGACCCGCGCCGCGACGCGCCAAGAGCGCGGGTGGATGCGGATCCACGCGACCGGCCCCCGGACCGTGCGGTCGACCGCCGACTCCGCGGGGCCTCGACGTTCCGGCCGGGCTCTGGTAGGGCTCAGCGG
>JBEBJW010001384.1:0-2355 GCA_040079715.1 Myxococcota bacterium
TAAGAGACAGCTCGGGATCCGCGCCTGGCGGGCGACCAGCGCCTCGAGCGCGGCCTCGTGCCCGGGCTTCGGCCGGTAGGTCACGAGGGTGGTGACGGGCTTGGACACGGCCTTCGACTCGGTGTTCGACACGGTGTTCGACATGGTGCACCTCGGGAGCGTCGGTGGAGGGTCGCCGGCCGCGGAGCGCCGGATGGACCTCGTCGAATATATTTAGCACATACGCTAAATGCAAACGGTCGGATCGGTTTCCGGCGCCCGCGGCATAGCATCGGGTGATGGCCAGACCGCAACCATCCGGGGACCAGCTCGCCGCTGTCCGCGCCGGAGACGAGGACGCGCTCGCCGACCTGGTCGACGCGTGGCTCCCCGTCGTGCTGGCGTGGTGCAAGCGGCTCGGCGGGCCCACCGTCGACGCCCACGACGCGACCCAGGACATCCTGATGCTGGTGATGGACAAGGTCGATCGCGTGTACTCGCCCGAGCAGTTCCGCCCGTGGCTGTTCGGCGTCACCCGGCGGGTCCTCGCCCGGCACCGGCGCGGGGCGTGGGTCAAGCGGTGGGTCGGCGACCTGTTCGGGCGAGACACCCCGGACGAGGCGAACGATCCGCTGCGACAGGCGGAGCTGTCCGACACCGCGCGCCGGGTCCACCGGGCGCTCGACCGGCTCCCGGACGCGCACCGCGAGGTGCTGGTGCTGTGCGATCTCGAGCACCGGACGGACGAGGAGGTCGCCGCGCTGCTCGCGGTGCCGGTCGGGACGGTGAAGAGCCGGTTGCGCCGCGACCGGGCGGCGTTCCGGTCGACCGCGACCCGGATGGGCCTCGGCCCGGCGGTGGCTGCGATCGAGGGGGGCGCATGACCGACGATCCGCGCGATCGGGCGATGCTCGATCAGCTCGCCCAGCTCGCCCGCGAGACCGCGTCGACCGGCGACGAGGTCGCTGCGATCCGCCGGGGGCTGTCCCGTCGGGTCCCGGACGGCCGCGTGTCGCGGGCCCTGCTGCGCCACCTGCCGCCGGTCGACGCCCAGGAGCTCGCGGTGGTGCGGGCCCGGGTCGACGACGCGGTCGAGGCCCAGCGTCGAACCTGGCTCGTGCGGCTCGGGCTGGCCGGCGGGCTCGGCGGGCTGGCCCTCGCGGCCACCGCGGTCGTGGCGGTGGGGGCGTGGCTGGTCGCCGCGCCGGTCGACGCCCCGCTCGCCCTCGCGGTCACCGCGCCGGGGCCGATCGCCGCCGCGCCGGGGGTCGCGCTGGTCGCGGACGGCACCGGGGAGATCGGCGGGACCGCCCGCGCGCCGCGGATCGCGTGGACCGGCGGCCGGCTGGACGTCGAGGTCGATCCGGGGAAGGGGATCGCGCTGTCGGTCGTCACCCGCGAGGCCACGGTCGAGGTGATCGGCACGGTGTTCAGCGTCGACCGGTCGGCGCTCGGCACGACGGTCGCCGTCACGCGCGGGAAGGTCCACGTCGCGTGCGCCGCCGGCGCGGACCACACCCTGACCGCCGGCGACGCGGCGACCTGCGTGCCGACCACCGGCACGCCCGCGGCCGCGAGCAGTGGGCTGCTCGGTCGGGCGAACCTGCTGAAGAAGTCGGGCGCGCCGGCAGCGGAGGTGCTGACCGCGGTCGAGGCGGGCCTGCCGCTGGCGACAGGTCCGTTCCGGTCCGAGCTGCTCGCGCTCGACGCCGAGATGCTGCACGCGGTCGGCCGGTCGCGGGAGGCGCGGGACGCGGCGGATCGGTACCTCGCGGACCCCGGCGGATCGCGGCGGGCCGAGGTGCTGGCGGTGGCGGCCGCGGCGGCGATCGCGACCGACGGGTGCCCGGCGGCGATGCGGTACCTGTCGGCGCTCGAGGAGCTCGGGGCCGGCGATCCCGCGCTGCTCGAGCGGTGCGAGGACGAGCGATGACCCGCCCGTGGCTGGTCGCGCTCGCAGCGACGGCGGGGTGCCGGATGGTCGTCGAGTTCGGCGATCCGGCGGCGGTCGTGGACCCCACCCTCACGGGGTCCGAGACCGGGACCGGCCCAACGGGCCCCACCGGCGACTCCGCCGACACCGGCGGACCGGGCACCACCCCGCTCGGCGAGCGCGGCTCGATCGTCGGCGACGCGCCCGGCGACGCGATCGGCGCGCCGCTGATCGTGGCGCCGGACCTCGGCGGCGACGGGATCCCCGACCTGGTCGTCGGGGTCGCGTCGATCAGCGAGCTCGCCGTGTTCTCGGCGGCCGCGATCGGGCCGGACACGCCGTACGGGACGGCGACGGTGCGGTTCCAGGGCTCCGGCTCGTTCGGCGGGATCGCGGCGCTGGTCGAGGTCGGCGGCGCGCCGGCGATCGCGGCGGGGGTGCCG
>JBEBJW010001385.1:0-2354 GCA_040079715.1 Myxococcota bacterium
CTCATCGGGACCGCGACGGGGGGTGTGCGCGATGTGGTTCGTCCAGGCTGCGCTCGCGAGCGACGCGCCCGCCGCGGAGGAGATCGTCGTGTGGGGCGATCGGTTCCAGCGGTGGGAGCGGCGGTGGTACGTCCAGACCGAGCTCCACCTGCCGGAGACGCTGACGATGCTCGGGTGGGAGAACCGCGAGCTCGAGCTCACCGCGGTCCAGGTCCGGGCGGTGCTGTCGTGCGACAAGGACTTCCCGCAGGGACCGAACCAGTGGGAGGTCCACTGCGACATCGAGGACATCGGGCTCGTGGTGATGCCGCGCCTCGCGTCCGACGCAGACGAGCAGACCGTCCGCGAGCTCGACGCCACCCTGACCGAGGCGGTGGTCCAGCTCCAGGTGTCGGCCGACGGCGGCGTGCCGGACATCGACCTCGAGGGCGTCGCCGCCGTGGACGAGCGGAGCCGCCTGCGGGCCGAGCGCCTCCGCCAGCTGATGGCGCGGGTGATGCTGCCGTTCCACCTCGACATCCCCGAGCCGATCCACGACGGCAAACAGTGGCCCGACTACCACGACCGCCTGATGTCGATGCCGTCGGACACGGGATCCACCGGAGGCACCGCCACCGTCCACGTGTTGAGCGCGCTGAACCCCGACTGGTTCGTGATCCAGACCATCGGCCGGTCGACCGTCTCGGCGCTCGGCGGGGTCGAGGGGGTGTCCCGCGAACGAAACCTGACGAACGGCCTGTGGGACGTGGTCACCTACCCGGTCGACCGGTTCGAGCTCGACCAGCACGGGGTCGCGATGGTCGAGCAGGCGACCGGGATCATGACCGAGCGGGTGTGGGTGGTGAGCGGGACGCGGACGTCCTCGTCGCCGCACGCGCTCGACCAGACCGCGTACTACCACGCCGGGCGCCTGCAGATGCTCGGGGAGACCGATCACCCCGACGTGGGCCCGACCGTCGTCGCGTCTCGACCGGACGGCCGCGATCCCAGCCGACCCGCGTGGGTCCCCCTCCCGGAGTGACCGATGCTGTGGCCGCTCGCGCTGGTCTCCGGGTTCGCCGCCGACGACCCCCCGTCCCGGGCCGACGAGCCCGCGGAGGAGATCGTCGTGTGGGGCGACCGGTTCCAGCGGTGGGAGCGCCGGTGGTACGTCGAGACCGAGGTCCGGTTCCCGGAGCCCTCGAAGCAGTACGCCTGGGTGAACCAGGAGATCGAGCTGCTGGCGGTCCAGATCCGGGCGGTGCTGTCGTGCGACAAGGACTTCCCGCAGGGCCCGAACCAGTGGGAGGTCCACTGTGACGTGGAGGACATCGGGCTCGTCGCGATGCCGCGCCTGGCGTCCGACGGCGACGACGCCCTGCTCGCCGAGCTCGACGCGACGCTGACCGAGTCGGCGATCCAGCTCCAGGTGTCCGAGGCCGGCGGCGTCCCGAACGTGGACCTCGAGCAGATCGATGTCCACGACGACCGGACCCGGCTCCGGGCCGAGCAGCTCCGCCAGCTGATGTCGCGGGTGATCCTGCCGTTCCACCTCGCGATCCCGGACCCGGTGCACTCCGGCAAGCAGTGGTACGAGAACCAGTCGCGCCTGCTGTCGATGCCGTCGTCGCTCGGCTCCGGGGGCGGGATCACGCTCGCGCACTACCTGAACGCGCTCGGCCCCGACTGGTTCGTGGTCCAGTCGATCGGCCGGGCGACGATCGCGCCGGTGGTCGGCGCCGAGGTCTGGACCGGCACCGACGTGATCGCGCAGCCCGTCGACCAGTACGCGCTCGACCTGCACGGGGTCGCCCTGGTCGAGCAGCGGTCCGGGATCATGACCGAGCGGGTGTGGGTCGTGTCGGGCGAGCTCACGCCGTCGTCGCCGCACGCGCTGTCCGGCGGCGCGTACTACCACGCCGGGCGGCTGCAGATGCTCGGAGAGACCGACCACCCGGACGTCGGCGCCACCTGGGTCGCGGCTCGGCCGAACGGACGCGACCCCGAGCGACGCGCGTGGGTGCCCCTGCCGCAGTGATCGCGCCCGCGGTGGTCGCCGCGCGGATCTTCACGACTCCGCAACGCCGGCGGCCCCGATCGCCACGGATCCGCGATGCCCTCCGGCGGTACCTGGGATCCGGGAGGTCGCATGGGCGACGAGTCCGACGGGTGGCTGCTGTTCGCCCGGGCGTTCGCCGGGGCGGTGTGCGGGATCCGGGTGGTGGCCGGCCTCGCGGGCGGCGAGGCGTTCGACGGCGCGATCGCCGGGCTCGGCGCGCTCGGGGCGGTCAGCCTGACGTTCGTCGCGAACCGGCTGGCGGGTTGAGCCGCTGACCAGCTGTCGGACGAGGCCCCCGCTCGGCAGCCACCCCACG
>JBEBJW010001386.1:0-2349 GCA_040079715.1 Myxococcota bacterium
CCCCCCCGCAGTGGCAGGGCGGCCTCGTCGGCGCCGACGTGCGCGGCTGTGTGGTGGGCCCGGAGTTGGTTCCACTACACCGACGCGGCGACGCCCACCAGCGCCAGGAGCACCACCAGCAGGCGGGATCGACGCGAGGGCACCGCCACCCCGATCCCCACCAACGCGGCGAACCCGACGCCCGCGGCGGCCCCGACGGTCTCGGCCCAGGTCCCCGCCGCGAGCCACGGCGCCAGGGCGGCGCTGTCCAGCGGCACCGGCTCGAGCGCGACCCGGACCAGCCCGACGCCGAGCACGGCGAGCGCGGGCACCGGCCCGAGGGCCCACCACCGGCGGCCCGCGGGGAGCAGCGCGGCGACGACGACCGCGAGCGCGGCGCAGGCGGCGCAGGCGGCGAGGGCCCGCCACAGCGCGGACGGGGCGTCGGCGAGGGCGGAGGCGTCGAGGAGGTACGGGACGTCCGCGAAGGTGTCGGCGATCGGGGTCATGCCGTCGGTCTACCCTGCGGCCCGGGCCCGGACGATGACCCGCGATGGCGGGCTCAGCCGAGGTCGCTGGCGTCGTGGCGCTCGGGGAGCGGGTGGCTGCCCCAGGTCCGGTTGACCCGCTTGCCGCGCTGGACGGCGGGGCGGGCGTCGATCTCGCGGGCCCACCGCTGGAGGTTCGCGTACGACGCGGCGTCGAGGAACTCGGCGGCGTTGTACACCTCGTTCAGCACGAGCGCGCCGTACCACGGCCAGATCGCGATGTCGGCGATGGTGTACGCGTCGCCGGCCACGAACCGGCGGGTCGCGAGGGTCCGGTCCAGCACGTCGAGCTGCCGCTTGACCTCCATCGCGAACCGGTCGATGCAGTACTCGATCTTCATCGGGGCATAGGCGTAGAAGTGCCCGAATCCGCCACCGAGGTACGGCGCGGACCCCATCTGCCAGAACAGCCACGACAGGCACTCGGCGCGGCCGGCGGGCGGGGTGGGGAGAAACGCGCCGAACGCCTCGGCGAGGTGGAGCAGGATCGCGCCGGACTCGAACACCCGGATCGGCTCGGAGCCGCGGCGGTCGACCAGGGCGGGGATCTTGGAGTTCGGGTTGACCCCGACGAACCCGCTGCCGAACTGGTCGCCGTCGGAGATCCGGATCGGCCACGCGTCGTACTCGGCGCCGGTGTGCCCGGCGGCGAGGAGCTCCTCGAGCATCACGGTGACCTTGACCCCGTTGGGGGTGGCGAGCGAGTACAGCTGGAACGGGTGCCGCCCGACGGGCAGCTCGCGGTCGTGGGTGGGGCCGGCGATCGGCCGGTTGATGTTCGCGAACTGGCCGCCGTTGGCCTTGTTCCAGGTCCAGACCTTCGGCGGGGTGTAGTCGTCTGCCATGCGCGCTCCACGGGAACGGATCCGACCGCTCGGTCGCGCGAGCGGCGGTTCCGTTACGTACCGTTGCGGAGGCGCTGCGCCCCAATTGCAGCGACCGGATCACCGCGGCGCAGGGATGGGCCCGATCCGGACCGGGTCGCCGCCCTGCGGACGCCGGAGTAGACCGGGCGTGTGACCGACGATCCGCCGATGTGGACCCGGCCGTTCGCGTTGCTGACCGCGGGGCACTTCCTGCAGGCGGTGGCCGGCAGCGCGTTGATCCTGCTGCCCGTGTACCTCGACCACCTCGGAGCGGATCGAACCGCGGTGGGGGTGGTGATGGCGGCGTCGGCGCTCGGCGGGCTCGCGGTGAGGCCGCTCGTGGCCTGGACCCTCGACCGGGTGGGTCGACGCCCCACGTTGTTCGCGGGGACCGCGGTCCTGACGGCCGGGATGGCCGCGCTCGGCCTGGTGGATCGGGTCGGGCCGTTCGTCGTCGGGGTCCACGCGCTGATCGGCGCCGGCGAGGCCGCGCTGTTCACCGGGTACTTCACCCTCGCGGCGGACCTCGTCCCCGAGCGACGGCGCACCGAAGGGCTGGCGCTGTTCGGGATCTCGGGCTTGGTCCCCCTGGTGATCAACCCGATCGCCGGGCAGCTCGCGATCGCCGGCGCAGACTTCCGCTGGTTCTTCCCAGCGTTGGGCGGCTTGGTGGCGCTGTCGTCGGTCACGCTGGCACCGCTACCGGAGACGGCCCCCGGCACCGCGCGACCTCCGCCGAGCGCCCGCGCCGTGCTCGATGCCCTGCGCCACCGCGCGCTGTGGCCAGTGTGGCTGGCTACGGTGGTGTTCGCGGGATTGGTGGCGTTGTTCATGGCGTTCGTCACCGTCGCCGCGGCCGACCGCGGGGTGCCCGACCCCGGGGTGGTGTGGCTGACATACGCGATCGGCGCGGTGACGGTCCGGCTGGTGGGGAGGGGCGTCCCGGACCGGGTGGG
>JBEBJW010001387.1:0-2349 GCA_040079715.1 Myxococcota bacterium
CCGGGCACCGGCGCCGGGGCCTCCGGGGCGACGTCGGCGACGTCGGCGACGGCGGGCTCGTCCTCCGGACCCGTGGTCCCCGTCCCCGCGGGGAGCGCGGGCCCGGGCAAGCCCGCCAGGCCGCGGACCATCACCACGGTGAGATCGTGGTCGATCCCCGCCTCCGGCAGCAGCACCGCGGCCGACAGCGGCAGCACCACCAGCCCGTCGAGGGTCGACACCCACTCGTCCCGGGTGAACATCCCGAGCGCGTCGAGGGCGCACGCGTCCCACAGGTGCGCCCGGCCCTCCTGGCGGGTCATCGACATCGACTCGGTCAGCGCGCGGGCCCCGCCGGCGCAGGCCTCGCGCCACCGGTCGTCGTGGGTCGCGACCGCGAGATCGATCGCGCGCCGGCGCTCCGGGCTGACGACCGCGATGTCGCCCGCGGCCTCGACCACGTCGCTCCAGCCGGTGCACGCCTCCTCGAACGTGCCGGCCGAGATCGCGACCGCCTTCGACGCGGTCGCGCCGGTGAGCGCCTCCGCCAGCGCATCCAGCCGGCCGACATGACAGGTCGGCTCCGCCGCCGACGCGATCCGGACGAGGAACCACACCGCGCACCCCCGCCACCGAGGTAACGCGGACCGCCGCCCGCGCGGGCACGTCCTCACCCGGGGTCGGGCGGGAACCCGCGTCACACCTGGCTCGACCCGTGGTCACGGACGTGGAGGTGCCGGGTCCGCTGCGGGTCGGGGTACGCTGAGCGACGGGGGAGCGCCGATGATCTTGATCCTGACGCTGGCCGCGTGCGACACGCCCGACGATCACACCGTCCCGTTCTACGACGAGGGCGGAGACGCCGACACCGACACCGACGCCGACACCGACACCGACACCGACGCCGACGCCGACGCCGACACCGACGCCGACACCGACGCGGACGTCGACACCGCCACCACCCCGCCGACCCCGGATCCGGTCACGGTGAACTACACCGGCACGGTGTCGAACCTCGCGGGCAGCCCGCTCGGGTTCGACGACACCGTCCGCGGGCAGGCGATCGCAGGGTCGTTCACCTACGACCGCGCCACCGTGGACGCCCTGTTGGCGGACGGTCACCTGTCGTCGTACGACCACCGGTTCGGGACCGGGCCGTTCACCCTGTCCGTCGGTCCGCGGACGGTCGCCGGATCCGGCGCGCCGATCGTGACGATCGACGTCGAGCTCGACACGTTCGGGTGGACCGACTGCGAGGACCTCGGCGACGGCGTCGTCCGGACCTGCACCGTCGACGGCGTCGGCGATCCGGCGCTCCGGGTCGCGATCACCCTCGACGGCACCACCGGGGACCTGTTCCTGACCGACGCGCTGCCGGGGACGTTCCCGTTCCTCGGGGTGGACCTCGAGGCCGACGCCGCCGGGTCGCTCCGGGTCGACGACGCCGCCGGCACGCTGCTGATGACGATCGACGGGCTGACCGCCGGACCGTGAGCCAGCGCTGTCACCACCTGACACACCGCGCGACGCTGGCGGAACACGCGCCCCGGTAGACCGATCGGAGCGGAGGTGCGCGTGATCGGATGGATCCTGGTGCTGGCCGGGTGCGAGGGCCCGACGACCCAGCCGTTGGAGGCGGAGCCGAGCCCGTACCGGGGCTGCACGTCGGTCCGGACCGAGGTGACGACGGCCCTCGTCGACGGCGTCGAGCCCTACGACGGGTCCGTCACCACGACCACCTACGACGACGCTGGCGAGCCGGTGCACCTCGCCCGCGACACGCCGAACGCGGATCGGGTGGTCGACGAGCGCTGGGACCGGCGTCCGGACGGGCAGTTCACCGTCCATACCCGCGACGACGGCGCGGACGGGACGATCGACGAGACCGAGACCGCGGTGTTCGCGGGCGATCTCGCGGTGCGGATGGAGATCGACACCGACGGGGACGGCACCGTCGACGAGATCGACGCCCTCGCCTACGACGCGCTCGATCGGCTCGTCTCGCGGGACACGGACGAGGGGCTCGACGGCACCACGGACGTCCGCTGGACCGCCACCTGGGACGGCGACTCCGACCGCCCGCTGTCGACCCGCGAGGTGGCCGAAGACAGCGAGTCGACCGAGACCTACGCGTACGACGCCGCCGATCGGGAGTCGTCGTATCGGTACGAGGCCACCACCACGTTCTTCGCGTTCGTGTTCGAGGTGACGTGGGACTTCGCGGGGGACGCCCTCGAACCGAGCGGCGGCTCCTCCGTGCAGTCGTTCGACGGACAGGACCCGGTCCACACGGCGTTCACCCTCGACTACGACGCCGGGCACCGGCCGATCGAGCAGGTGAGCCGGTACTCGCTGACCGGCGACCCGCTC
>JBEBJW010001388.1:0-2345 GCA_040079715.1 Myxococcota bacterium
ATCGTGCTGAGGGTCGCCCGCCGGGTCACCGGGATCACGGCGCGCCGCGGCCGGGGGCGCCGACCGGTCCACCCGGTCCCGCGACCCCTTCGGTGATCTTCGCCGCGGTGGCGGGCGGGAGCGCGGCCAGCAGCTTGCCGGCCTTGCTCGACGACATCGACTTCACCACCTCGATCGCGAGGTCCTGGTCGAGCTTGCCGACCATCCCGGCCGCGGCGGCGGGCTTCATCGCCTCGACCGTCTTGACCACCGACGCCACCCGGGCGGCGTGCTCGGCGTCGACCTGGGTCCGCAGCGCGTCGATCTCGGCCCGGAGCTTGTCGAGCTCGGCGGTCCGGTCGGACAACCGGGCTTCGATCGCGCGGAGCTCGGCCTCGCGGTCGACGACCGACTTCTCGCGCCGCTCGAGCGACCGCTCCTGGGCCTGGAGGCGGGCGGACAGGTCCTCGAGCGCCTCGGCCCGCGGGTCGAACACCCCGCGGCCGGCGTGGGACTCGGACGGCTCGTTGTTGACCGCCGCGAACCCGGCGGCGGCGGTGAGCAGGCCACCGGCTGCGATCAGCCCGACTGCGACGCGGGATGCCATCAGTCCCTCCGCCACCAGCCCATCAGGCCGGCCTCGTCCAGGTGTTGGTTCTCGACCCGGGACAGCTCGGCGTTCTGCGCCGCTTCCCGGAGCTCGTACAGCTTGTCGAGGGTGCCCTTCTCGCGGGCGGCGACGGTCATCGCCTCCCGCTTCAGCCCGACGTCCCGCTGGCGCTCGACCAGCCGACGCTCGGCGCCGCGGCGCGCCATCTCCATCCGGAGCGCGTACCCGTGGCGGTGGTAGTGGTCGTCGGGGTCGACCGACTGCGAACCGAGCGCCGTGCGGATCGCGGTGGCGGTCTCGGTGACCACCTCCTCCTGCGCGACCCGGTCCCGCTCGGCGTTCGCGAGCTCGAGGCGGGCCACCCGCTCGTGGTGCTCGGCGAGCCGGCGGAGCTTGAGCAGCGCGTCCATTCGACCTCCGTCCACTGGGTTCGGCCGGGCGGGGACCCACTTGAGCGGGTTCGGTTACGGCGGCGGTTACCGCGGTCGAACCATCGACCTGGAGTGGCCGCGGTGGAGTGGTCCAGCGGTGGTGTCGGTGGCTCCAGGGGTGCCACCGGAGCCGGACGCGCCCGTTCCGGCGCCAGCACGAGGTTGCGTTCGACGGCTGTCGGGTGGACGGCCCGACGCGAGGGACGTACTTCGCCGCCCGCGGCAGCCCGCTCCCGATGGCGATCGACTTGTGGGTGGTGGAGGGCCAGCCCCGGACCTACCGGAAGATCGTCCAGCCCGAGGAGCACGGCCGCCTGTCGTTCCCGGGGTTCGCCCCGGTCGACGTCGAGGTCCGGTCGACCGATCGGGCGGCGACCACGGTGACGTGCAGCCCGCCGACCGTGTCGTTACAGCCGCCGACCGCGTGGGTCGCCGGGCGGGTCCGGAGCCCGACCCCGCTGACCGCGCCGGCCCAGGTGGTCGGGTGCGGCGGCGCGACCACCACCGCGCTCGACGGGACGTTCCGGATGGCGGTGGCGGCGGCCGGGCGGTGTCGGGTGTTCGCCGGGCCGGAGTGGTCGCTCGACGGCACCGGCGGCCGGTTCGCGGTCGATCAATTCCTCGAGGTCGACCCGGTGGACGGGACCGAGGTCTGGGCCGAGCCGTCGACGTCTCCGGTCGGGTTCGCCGGGTTCGACGTCGCGCTGGTCCCGGAGACCGGCGCGGTGACGATCTCGGCGTCCGGCACCCCGGGGACCCGGCGCGGGGACGTGGTCGGCGCGGTCGACGGCGAGCAGGTGACCGGCCCGGAGGGGGTCGCGAAGGTTTTCGCGGCGCTGGCGGTCCGGAACGTGGACCACCACCTCACCGTGATCCGCGACGGGGCGCCGCTGGACGTCCAGTTCTCGATCCGGAGCCGATGACCGGGACGTCCTCGTCGCAACGGGTAGCGTCTGGCGCGCTCGATCCGCGGATCCACGCCCCGGTCCGGCTGGCGATCCTGTCGGCGTTGCTGCCGGCGGAGTCGATGTCGTTCACGATGCTGCGGGACGCGGTCCGCGCGACCGACGGGAACCTGTCGACTCACCTGACCAAGCTCGAGGACGCCGGCTACGTCGCGGTGGGCAAGCAGTTCGTCGGGAAGAAGCCGCTGACCACCGTGCGGTTGACCGCGCTCGGCCGCGATCGGTTCCGGCTGTACCTCGACGCGCTGGACGCGCTGCTCCCGCGCCGGTGACCGACCGGCGCTGACCGAGCGGGCCCACGACGTCGGCGGCGCGGCCGACCGGGTCGACCGCGCCGAGGCGCTCAGGGTGGGGCCCCCC
>JBEBJW010001389.1:0-2336 GCA_040079715.1 Myxococcota bacterium
CGGCGGTCAACCCGCCCACCCGCTGGCGGAGGTTTCCGGTGAGCGTGGCCTGCTGCCCGTCGACGAAGATCGACACCGGCCCGCTGGTCTTGAAATCAATCACCGACTCGGCCCGGGCTTCGGACGTACCGAACGCGAGCAGCAGCAACGACAGCATGGGACTCTCCACCGTTGTCCGTGGATTGGACACCGCAGACGCGGCGCCGCGCCACTCCCCCCACGACGATCCTGTATACCCTGGGATTCACCCGAGTTACTCGGGATGATGCACGTGCTCCAGCCGGATCCGGACGGAATCGCGGTCGCCGCGCGACATCTGCGCGATGGCGGCGTGGTCGGGATCCCGACCGAGACGGTGTACGGGCTGGCCGCGATCACGTTCGATCCGGCGGCGGTCGCGCGGGTGTTCGCCACCAAGGATCGGCCGTCGTTCGATCCGCTGATCGTCCACGTCGCCGGCGACGACCCCGCCCGCGCGGTCGGCCCGGTGGTCGCGTTCGGCACCGACGCCCGTCGCCGGACGGCGGACCGCCTGTGGTCCGCGTTCTGGCCCGGCCCGCTGACCCTGGTGCTGCCGAAGACCGCGGACGTCCCGGATCTGGTCACCGCCGGCGGCCCGTCGGTCGCGGTCCGGATGCCGGCCCACCCCGTCGCGCGGGCGCTGATCGAGGCTGCTGGACAGCCGCTCGTGGCCCCGTCGGCGAACCGGTTCGGTCGGATCAGCCCGACGTCGGCGGCGGACGTGGTGGCCGAGCTCGGGGATCGGGTGGCGTACGTGGTCGACGGCGGGGTCTGCGCGATCGGGGTCGAGAGCACGGTGGTCGCGATCGAGGCGGACGGCGGGGTCGCGCTGCTCCGGCCGGGCGGCGTGTCGGTCGAGGCCCTCGAGGCGGTGATCGGGCCGCTCCGGTCGGACCTGGGCTCCCCGCGGTCGCCGGGCCACACGGCGAGCCACTACGCGCCCCGCACGCCGGTCACGTTGGTCGACGAGGGGACCGAGCCGGACCGGTCCCTCCCCGGGCCGATCGCGCTCCTGTGCCGGCGCGCGCCGCGCGGCCCGACCGTCGCGCGGTGGATCGCCGCTGGCCAGCCGGTGGTCGCGGCCGAGGCCCTGTCGACCGACGGCGACGCGGTCGAGGCCGCCCGCCGCCTGTTCGCCGCCCTGCGCCACCTCGACGCGTCCGGCGCGCGGACCCTGGTGGTCGAGCGGTGGCCCGATCACCGGGGCCTCGGGTTCGCGATCGCCGATCGGCTCGCCCGCGCCGCCGCGCGAGGGTAGCATCCCCCGGATGAACCCCCGCCCCCTGGTGGTCGTGTGGTGCCTGGCGTCCGCCGGGTGCCTGTGGATCTCGGCCGACGAGCACACCCAGCGCAAGGACCAGGACCTCGACGGGGTCGGGTTCGACGTGGACTGCGACGACTTCGATCCGCGGGTCGCGCCGGGCCTCGCCGAGCAGCCGTGCGACGCGCTCGACAACGACTGCGACCCGGCGACCCTCGACGGGCCCGCGGTCGTCGGGTCGACCGTGTACGCGTCGGTCCAGGCCGCGGTCGACGCCGCCCCGGTCGACGGGACGATCACGGTGTGCCCTGGGTTCCACGCCGGGGTCACGATCGTCACCCCCGGGCTCGCGGTGTCCGGCACCGGCGACCCCGCGCTGACCACGGTGTCCGGCGGCGGCACCGGCCCGGCGTTCACGATCGCGGCGCCGGGGGTCACGATCTCGCGCCTGACGGTGGCCGGGGGGACCGGCGTCGCGCGGGCCGAGGCGCCCGGCCTGCCGGAGGGCACGTACGGCGGCGGCGTGTACGCGATGGACGCGACCGACACGGTGACGCTGTCGAACCTGATCGTCCAGGGCAACACCGCGGATCACGGCGCCGGGATCGCCGGCCCGCTCGTCGGGGCGCTGGCGATGTCCGGGGTGGTGGTCCGCCAGAACACCGCCACCGGCCGGGGCGGCGGCCTGCTGGTCCCGTCCGCCGCCACCGTGACCGCCGGCTCGTTCACCCAGAACGCCGCCGACGAGGGCGGCGGGATCGCGGTCCTGACCGGCGGGGTCCTCGATCTGGCCGACCAGGTCGGGGTCACCGCGAACATCGCCGCCCGCGGCGGAGGCGGCTCGCTCGGGGCCGGCGCGAGCTGGACCGGCGGCGGGATCACCGAGAACGTGGCCGACGAAGCGGGCGGCGGCCTGTGGTCGCTCGGCGGCGCCGCGTCGGACGTGGTGCTCCGGCTGAACACCTCGCTCGTCGGCGGGAACTACGGCGGGTACGGCGTGCTCGCCCGGGCCGAGGTCTCCGACGGGAAGGCCGAGGGCGGCGGCGGGGTGTGG
>JBEBJW010001390.1:0-2335 GCA_040079715.1 Myxococcota bacterium
CGCGTCGCCCCGGTCGCCGAAGATCCCGAGCCCGCCCACCCCGACGAACACCGACGGGGGCCGGTCCAGCGTCGCGAGCGACTCGACCAGCACCTCGGCCGCCCGGATCCGGCTGTCTTCGAGGACCTTCCGGCGCTGCTTGGTCCACGGGCGATCCGCGAGCGGGGCGCCGGCGAGGTCGAACACCCCGGTCAGTCCGTCGAGCAGCCGCGGCGACAGCACGCCCTTCGCGGGATCCCACTGGACCTCGTCCGGCGACCGCGGGGACCGCCGGGTGACCACGAGCACCTCGTCACCCCGGGCCCGCAGCGTGTTCGCCAGCCAGGAGCCGATCATGCCCGTGCCGCCGACGATCGCGTAGCGCAGAGCCCCCCCGCACCGACTGGCGTCGCGATAGCCCCGGGATCGTCCCGGGTCAATAGCGCCCTCACCGGTTGGCGTCGGCCCCGGTTCGGTCACGATATGGGTGACCCGGGTTCGGAGGAGCACGGATGGACGCGAGCGGAGCACCCCCTTCGCCGCTGCGGTCGGCGCTGCGACCGGGCGGGGACCACACCGACAAGCAGGTGTGGGTCGACTGGCTGTTCTCGAGGGTGGCGGCCCGCTACGATCTCGGCAACGATCTGATGTCGTTCGGGTGGCACACCCGATGGAAGCGGCGCCTGGTCGAGCTCGCCGCGATCCAGCCCGGAGAACGGGTCCTCGACCTCGCGTGCGGCACCGGCGACGTGACCTGGATGGTCGCGCCGCTCGCCGCCCCGGCCGAGGTCGTCGGGTCGGACATCAACCCCGACATGATGGCCCTCGCCGAGCCGAAGCGGCCGCCCGGGGTCACGAACGTCTCGTTCGTGGCCGCCGACGCGACGAAGCTGCCGTTCCCGGATGGATCGTTCGACGTGGTGATCTGCGCGTACGCCGGGCGCGGGTTCCCGTCGTGGGACGGCGTGGCGAGCGAGGTGTTCCGGGTCCTGCGGCCCGGCGGGCGGTTCCTGAACCTCGACTTCGCCCGGCCGCCGGCCCGGTGGTGGGACGCGACGTACCGCGGGTGGATGATCGCGTCGGGGGCGGTGCTCGGCACGGTCCTGCACGGCCACCCGAGCACCTACGTGTACATCCCGCTGTCGATGCGGAGCTACCCCGGCCAGCGGTGGCTCGACGAGCGGCTGCGGGCGATCGGGTTCGAGACCCGGTTGATCGAGACCACCGCCTGCCTGATGGCATACAATCTGGGTGTTCGACCGTCCGCCCCGCCCGTCGCCGGGCCGTGAGCGCATGATCACGTTCGTCCGGACGCTGCCCGACACCGCCGCTGACCTCGTCGCTGCCCTCGCGGCCGCCGGAGTCGTGCCGGAGACGTCCGATCCGCGGCTCGGCCCCGCGCTCCGCCCGCCCGGAGCGGTCGCCAGGACCGGTGACCACGCGCTCGTCCCGGTCGACGCCGGTCTCGCCGAGGCGGCCGCCGCGATCCGCGCCGCAGGAGCCCGCCCGTGGGCGATCGCGACCACCGGGGCAGAGGTGGCCCGCGCGGCCGCGGTCGGGGTCGATCTGTGGCTCCGCGGGCTCGAGGCGGGCGGACCGGTCGGCGACACCACCGCGCTGGTGCTGATCCGCGCCGCCGCGCAGACCGACCGCGCGTGGGTCGCGGAGGGCCTGTCGATCCGCGCGATCGCCGCCGCCCTCGCCGTCGGGGCCGCGGGGTTCGTGCTGGACGCCGCGCTGTGGCTCACCGCCGGCAGTCCGCTGTCCGACGCCCACCGGGCCGCGCTCCGCACCGCGTCCGGCGGGCACGACACCTCGGTCGCGGGCGAGCTCGCGGGATCCCGCGAGCGCAGGCTGATCCGCGGCCCGGTGACCCTCGCGGCGCCGCAGAGCGTGATCGACGCCAAGACGTACGACGGGCGGCCCACCCTCGACGCGGTCCTGGTGATCCAGCGCGACCTCGGCCGAATGATCCCGCGGATCGCGCGCCACCACCCGCTCCGTCGGGGCCTCGATCCGCTCGGGACGGGTCGCCCGGTTGTCCAGGGGCCGATGGCCAACGTGTCCGAGGGCACCGGGCTCGCGATCGCGGTCCGGGCCGCCGGGGGGATGCCGTTCGCAGCCCTCGGCGCGCTCGACCCGGATCAGGCCGCGAAGGTGCTCGCCGCCTGGGCTTCGGCGGTGCCGGCGCCGTGGGGCGTCGGGGTGATCGGGTTCGACGTGATGCCGTACCGCGACGCGCACCTCGCGTCGATCGCCGCCCTCGGCCCGCGCGGCCCGGCCGCGGTGACCCTCGCCGGCGGGAGCACCGCCCTCGCCGCCGCGCTGGTCGCCCGCGGGATGACGCCGTGGCTGC
>JBEBJW010001391.1:0-2335 GCA_040079715.1 Myxococcota bacterium
CTGCGAGGCCGAGCTGGTGATGACGCTGCCGCTCGAGCTCAAGTTCGGCGCGCGCGCGACGCCCATCGAGGGGCTCGGGATCAACTTCGACTTCGTGTACCAGGGCTGGAACTCGATCGACCAGCTGCTGCTCACGCCGCAGGGCGTGAACCTGAGCAGCGGCCCGAGCGCGATGCCGACGCCGAGTGCGCGCAGCTGGTGCAGCGTGCCGTGCGTTTCCGATTTGTCGGCCAGCAGCAGCGACTCCGTCACCTCGAGGTCGAGCCGCGCCGGCGACAGTTGGCCGCCGAAGTACGACATCACCCTGGCCGGCTGGCTCGAGACGATCGATCTGTCGAACCGCCTCGTGTACGCGAGCGGGTTCCTGACCCTCCGCCGCCAGTACGACACGCACGGGCTGTGGATCGGCACGTTGTCGAACAGCCAGTCGGACCTGGTGTCGGCGTCGATCGCGTACCTCCGGAAGGAGGGCGGGCTGCTCGACGGGTGGAGCCGGCCGCACCGGGTGCGGATCGAGGCCGGCGCCTCGCTGTTGAACCCGGCGTTCGCGGCTTCGAACGGGACGGTGGCCCTCGACGGGTCGCTCCAGTACGCGTACGACGATCGGGTGTCGAGCGACTTCCCGCTCCGCGGGCGACGGCTGACCGTCGGGTTCGCGGGCGGCGGGATCCCGGAGACGCCGGACACCTGGTTGTCGGCGTACACCTACGGGATCCAGGTCGGGGCCCTGTCGCCGCGGGTCGCGATCGCGGCGACGGCGGCGGGCTCGGTCGCGACCAGCGCCCTGCCCCACCGGCTGCTGGTGCTGGGCGGCCCGAGCGGCCTGCGATCGGTCCCGTCGCTGCCGGCCTGCGATCCGGACGCCGACCCGGACGCGGTGATCGGCGTGGACTGCCTGCCGGTCGGCACGGTCCGCGGGGTCGGCGCGGCGGAGGTCCGGTGGGCCCCGATCCGGGGCTGGTCAGTCCCGCTCGGGCTCGCGTGGGGGTCGGAGATCCAGCTGTCGGCCGGCGCTGTGATGCTGGTGGCGCGGGTCGACGGCGACCCGGCGTGGGGGTTGGGGCTGACGGCCGGGATCCTCGGGTTCGCCGACCTGCTCGGCGCCGAGTCGACCGGGCTCGGGCTCGGCGCCGCGTGGCTGGTCGCCGGGGACGGGCCCGCGTTCGACGCCCTGCTGCCCGCGTCGGGGATCCCCGAGCTCACCCTCCGGTTCTCGCAGTCGTTTTGAAGGTAGCATGTGGGGATGATCGCGTTCCTGCCCGTGGTGCTCACCGTCCGACCGCCGCTGTGGCGGGAGGCGCCGCGGCCCGCGCTGTCCGGCCCGGTCGAGGACCTCGACGCCGGGCGGTTCCGGGTCCACTTCACCCGGACCGGCGCCGACGCGCCCCCGGCCGATGATGTGGACGGAGACGGGCTTCCCGACCAGGTCGGCGCGATCGCGGACGCGCTGGTCGACGCCGAGGCCGCGTACCTCGACGAGGGGTGGCGGCCGCTCGCCGGCGATGACGGGGCCGACGGCTCCGACGCGATCGACGTGTACGTCCGGGACGTCGACATCTACGGGTACTCGACCCCGGTCCGGCGCCAGGACGGGACCTGGAGCTGCTTCGTCGAGATCGACCGCGGCGCCACGGTGGTCGGCAGCGTGGCCCGGTCGGTCGCGACCCACGAGCTCCACCACTGCGTCGAGTTCCGGTACACCGCCACCACGGCCGCGTGGCTGTTCGAGGCGGCGGCCACCTACGAGCAGTACTCGCACGTGGTCGACCCGGTGCTCGACTTCGCGGTGGGCGTGCTGTACGGCGAGCGGCTCGGCGCGCCGGACCGGAAGCTCGCCGCCACCGACGGCCGGTTCGAGTACGCCGGATTCCTGTGGATGAAGTACTGGTCCGAACGCGGCGGGTTCGAGCCGGACCGCCTCCCCGCGCTGTGGGAGCACCTCGAGGGCGCCGACGACTGGCAGGCCGGGCTCGACGCCGCCGCAGAGGACGCGTTCGGCGCCGGGCTCGCCGAGACGTACGCCGACTGGGCCGGGTGGAACACGTTCGCCTGCAGCGGGTCCGACGGCGCGCACTACCTCGACCAGCCGATCGCGTGCATCGCCGACGTGACCGTGCCGTACGCCGCGTGGGACGGGGGCGAGCGCGCGATCGTCCACGACGAGCACCCGTTCACCGCCGAATACCTCGCGCTCGACGCGGCGGAGCGCACCGAGGTGACCTGCCACGGCGACGAGGGCCTCCGGATCGAGGTCCTGGCGGTGGACCGGACCGGCGCCGAGGTCGGGGCCGGGGCGGGCGGCGACGGCGACCCGATCGCCCTGGCGGTCCCGGAC
>JBEBJW010001392.1:0-2332 GCA_040079715.1 Myxococcota bacterium
ATCGAGCGGTCGGTGTTCGCGCGGGTCGAGCTGCCCGACGGCGCGTGCGACTGACCGGTGCGTCATCTTCGGTCACCAGGTTCCATCCCGCGTCACGACCGGTGTCGAACGGCGTAGGATACAACGATCCCAGGTGCGCGATGCGGTGGTGGATCATCACAGCGGTGCTGGTTGCGAGCTCGGCGGCGCCGAGGGTCGCGGGGGCGAGTCCGGCCGCGGTGCCCGATCCCGAGCTGATCCGATCCGGCGCCGTCGGGGTCGGGATCGCCCACCCCGACATGGTCGCCCGCGGGAGGGTCGGCCGCGGGATGCTCGGTCGTGGGATGCTCGAGGGCGTGGTCACCTCCGCCCCGTACGGGCTCGCGGTGCCGAACGCGAGCGTGACCCTCCGGTCCACGGCGAACGCGTGGGCCGAGGTCCGCGTGACGGACGGCGAGGGCGCGTTCCGGTTCGACGACCTCCCGGCCGGCCTGTACTCGCTCGAGGCGAAGTCGGGCGCGGCTCCCGGCCTGCTCGAGGCCCAGGTCTCGCCGATCATCGTGGTCCCCGGCGTCCCGGTTAGCGAGAACCTCGTGCTGGTGGACCTCGCGGTCCAGCCGCCGCCCCCGCCCGCCCCGCGCGAGAGCTGACGGTCAGGCGAGGGCGCTCTCCCGGCCGGAGTCGAGCACGAACAGGCAGGTGGACCGGGCGCGATCGACCAGCCGGCGCACCCGCACCAGGTTCGGCTCGGGCGACAGGCCGAACACGTCGAGGTCCGAGTTCGACAGGTCGTCGACCGCCTGCTCGAACGTCCCGACGATCCCGAGCCGGAGCGTGTCCGGCGGCAGGCGCGCGAGGGCGCACAGCGACGCCAGGAACTGCTCGGCCCCGATCCGGTGCTCGGGCTCGGTCACCACCGTGACCAGGCGGAGCTGGCTCCCCCACCGCCGGGCGAGGCGGTAGCCGAGGAGCAAGGTGAGATCGAGGTTTCGGCCCTCGTACCCCTCGAGCGGGTTCCACCGACCGGGGATGCTGCGGACCCACAGGGTGATCATCCGGCGCCCGCCGATCACCGGCATCCCGGGCGGCGTCCCGATCAGGAGGACCCCGGTGTCGGTGTCGCGGGCGGCGACCACCTGGCCGGCGACCCGCGCGTCGTCGGCGGGGTCGCCGAGGCGCACCACCACCAGGTTCGGCCGGAACACCGCCACCCGGAGGGTCTGGAGCGCGACCGGCAGCGGATCGACCCCCGGTGGCGCGTCGACCCAGGTGCCGTCCGCGTCGAGCCCGCGCGCCCGCGCCGCGTCGACCACCCGCTCGACGTCCGCCGCCGACCCGGCCCCGGTGCCGAGGAACCGGATCGCCCCCTCCGGCAACCCGACGCTGACCAGCAGGTCCAGCGCCGGCCGGAGCGCGTCGGCGTCGTCGAACGGCACCAGCATCGACGGCTTCCAGGCCCGGACCGCGAACCGGGACGCGGTGCGGCGGGCGAGCCACTCGGCCATCGCGGTGACCAGCGCCGAGTGCTCGCTCGCGGTCCGCCGGGGGCGCAACAGGAACCCGACCGCCCCGAGCGCTGCCGCGGTGAGGGCCAGCGCCCCGCCCACGTGGGTCAGCAGCATCGCGATCGCCGAGCCGAGCGCGCCGATCACCGGGATCACCGTCGCCGGGCGGGTCGACGGGCGGAAGCTGACCAGCCCGAGCGACAGCTCGATCGCGACCACGGTGTTCACCGCGGTGAACGTCAGCAACAGCGCGAGCGTCCACGCGGTCGCCGCCCCGTCGATCGACCGGAGCGACACGATCGCGGCGAGCGCGGTGGTGGTGACGGCGAGCTCGGCCGCCCCGGGCCGGTCGAGCGCCGGGATCGTCGCTGCGGCCACGTCCCGCACCGACCGGGCGCCGTCGTGGAGCGACCCGACCGCCGCGTACACCGCCCCGACCACGAGGCCGATCCGGGCGAGCGCCGGGACCGCGGCGCCGTCGAGGCCGATCCGCGGCGACGCGATCAGCGCGGCGCCGGGCGCGACCTGGGTGAACCACGCGATCGCCGCGAGCTGGACCAGCCAGCCGAGCCCGAGCGCGACCCACCCGACCGACGACCGGCGGACCTCGCCGGTGGCGGCGATCGGGTCCGGCGCGACCCACACCGCCGCCGCGACCGGGAACACGTACGCGAGCAGGCTGCCGTAGTCCGCGGGGGCGATCCACGGCCCGGGCGGGTGGCTGGTCGGGCCGGACAGGGTGGCGACGATCCCGAGGCCGACCGCCGCGAGGGCGAACGGCGCCCCGCGCGCGACCAGCGCCCCGCCCTGCCAGGCGGCGATCCCGGCGAGCACCGTCACGCACAGCG
>JBEBJW010001393.1:0-2329 GCA_040079715.1 Myxococcota bacterium
GCGCGTGCTCCCCGTCCGGGGTGTTATCGGTGCATACATCACCGGCACGAGGGAGCGTGGATGAGCTTGCGGGTGCGGCGCGTCGAGTCGTCGGAGGATCTGTCGGCGGCCCTGGCCCTGCCGGCGCGGTTGCACGCCGAGGACCCATCGTGGGTCGCGCCGATCGACTGGATCCGGCGCCGGCGGACCCGGGCGTTCCTGCGGTCGGGGTCGCTGGCGCTGTTCGTCGCCGAGCGGGACGGGCGGGTGGTCGGCACGATCAGCGCGCTGCGCGACAAGGCGTTCGAGCGGGACAAGGCCGAGAAGGTCGCCTGGTTCGGGTACTTCGAGACCGAGGACGATCCCGCGGTCGCCGAAGCCCTGTTCGCCGCCGCGACCGACACCGCCCGCGGGTGGGGCGCGACCCACCTCCGCGGGCCGCGCGACCTCACCCGGTTCGAGCACGTCGGGCTGACGGTCGAGGGCCACGACACCGTCCCGCCGTTCCTCCAGGGCCACCACCCGCGGTACGTCCAGCCGCTGGTGGAGGCCGCCGGGTTCGTCCGCCACCACGACGTGCTCGCGTACGACATCTCGGTCCGCGATCCGAGCGGCGCGCGCCGGACGATCCCGCCCCACGTCCGCGCCAAGGCCGACGAGGTCGACATCCCCGGCCTCGAGGTACGCCAGGCCCACCGCCGCTCGATGGGACACGATCTGCGCCAGGCCCACGCCGTGCTGAACACCGCGTTCCAGACCGTGCCGGACGTGGCCCCGATGCCACAGGCCGCGTTCGTGTCGATCGGGCGGCCGTACCTCCTGGTGGCGGACACGGGGCTGCTGCGGATCGCGACCGTGAACGGCGAGCCCGTCGGGTTCGCGGCCTGCTTCCCGGACATCAACGAGGCGGTCGGCCGGGCGAACGGGTCGCTGCTGCCGCTCGGGTGGGCCCGGGTCGCCGCCGGCCTGCGCCACGCGCGCACCGCGTCGTTCAAGCTGCTCGGGGTGGTGCCGCAGTACCGCGGGACCGGGCTCCACGCGCGGCTGATCGCCGACGTGCTCGAGGGGGTGCTCGCCGCCGGGTACGAGCGGGTCGAGGCGAGCGTGATCGACGAGCGGAACGGCCCGATGCGCGGCGTGGTCGAGCACATCGGGATGTCGGTGTACCGCCGGTACCGGTTCTACGAGCGGGCGGTCGCGTGACCGCGCGGTTGAACCTCGGGACCCGCGTGATCTACGGCTCGGGCGACTGGTCCCTGTCGAGCTTCAACACGTTCCGCCAGGTGTTCTACGCGGCGTTCCTGACCGACGTGGTGGGGCTCGACCCGCGTCTGGCGTCGTTCGCGGCGTTGGCGGGCGTGATCTGGGACGCGATCAACGACCCGCTGGTCGGCGTGCTGTCCGACCGCCTGCGGACCCGGTGGGGCCGACGTCGGCCGTTCCTGCTGGTGTTCGCGATCCCGTTCGGGCTCGCGTTCGTCGGGCTGTGGTGGGCGCCGCCGTGGCAGTCGCAGTGGGCGCTCGCGGTCCACGTCGCGCTCGCGTACATGATCAGCGACACGGTGCAGTCGCTCGTCACCGTGCCGTTCTTCGCGCTCACCCCGGAGCTGACGCCGGACTACGACGAGCGCACCTCGCTGACGGCGTGGCGGATGTTCTTCAACCTCGGGGCCGCGCTGGCGGTCGCGATCGTCGCCCCGACGCTGGTCGACGCCGCGGTCGCGCGCGGGTTCACCCAACAGCAGGGGTACCTCGTGGCCGGCGCGGCGTTCGGGGCGCTCGCCGTGGTCCCGCCGCTCGCGATCGTCGCGTTCGTCCGGGAGCGGCCGAACGCCGAGCTCGCCCCCGAGCCGCCGCCGATCCTCGCCACGCTCCGGGCCGCGTGGGACAACGTGCCGTTCCGGTTCCTCACCGGGTTGTACCTGCTGAATTGGATCACGTTCGACCTCGTCGGGCTGATGATCCCGTACTTCGTGACGTGGTGGCTCGCCTCGGGGGACCACCTCGCGTCGATCGGCGGGCTGCCGGTCGAGTCGGCGATGCTCGGCGCGCTGCTGGTGGTGTCGCTCGTCGCGTTGCCGGGCTGGGCGTGGGCGACCACCCGGTTCGACAAGCGGACCGCCTACGTCGTGGCGATGGTCGGGTGGATCGCGGTCCAGCTCGGGGTCGCGTTCGTGCCGGCCGGCCAGTACCTCGTGGCGGTCGCGGTCGCTGCGGCGTGCGGGGTCGGGGTGGCCGCCGCGCACGTGATCCCGGACGCGATGCTGCCGGACGTGATCGACGCCGACGAGCTCGCGACCGGGATGCGGAACGAGGGCGTGTACTACGGCGCGCGGAACCTGTTCCGGAA
>JBEBJW010001394.1:0-2326 GCA_040079715.1 Myxococcota bacterium
CGACGGTCCGGACGTCGACGTCCGGACCGTCGCGCCGACCCTCGCCGCCGCCCTCGGGGTCGCGGCGCCGTCCGGGGCCCTGTCCGGGCCGATCCCCGGGGTGCTCCGGTGATCCCGGATCTCACCGGCAAGGTCGTGGTGTTGACCGGCGCGTCGCGCGGGATCGGCACCGCGATCGCCCGACGCCTGGCGACCGACGGCGCGCGGCTGGTGCTCGCGGCCCGCGACGAGGACGGGCTCCGGAAGGTCGCCGCCGCCGTCGGGGCCGCGAAGATCGTCCCGTGCGACGTGACGGTCCCGGCGGACCGCGAGCGGCTGATCCGGGAGGCGTCCGAGGTCGGCCCGATCGACGTCCTGGTCAACACCGCCGGGATCGAGATCCCGGTGTCGGTGGTCGACCACCGGCCGGAGGACGTCGACCGCGAGCTCGCGGTGAACCTGCTCGCGCCGATCCACCTGACCAAGGCCGTGCTGCCGTCGATGATCGCCCGGGGCACCGGGGTGATCGCGATGATGTCGTCGATGTCGGGCAAGTCGCCGACCCCGTACAACGCGGTGTACACCGCCAGCAAGCACGGGCTGAACGGGTTCACCGCCAGCCTCCGGCTCGAGCTGCTCGGCACCGGGGTCCACGCCGGCGTGATCTGCCCGGGGTTCGTCGCGGACGCCGGGATGTGGGCCGACACCGGCGTCGCGGCCCCGGCGGCGATGCGCGAGGTCCCGATCGATCGGGTCGTCGACGGGGTGGTGCGGGTGATCCGCGGGGCGGCCGAGGTGCTGGTCACGCCGACCCCGATGCGGCCGCTGCTCGCGATCGGCCAGCTGTTCCCGACGCTCGACGGGCCGATCCTCACCCGCCTCGGGGTGATGCGGGTCCTGCGGGAGCGGGCGACGGCCACCGCGGCCAGCCGCCGAGAGTGACCGGCCCGGGCTTCCGACCCGGTCGAGTCACGGCCCGCAGCAGCCCACGGGGAACGAGCCGGCGGCGGTGACGAGGGTGGTCGCCTGGTCGAACTCGCTGGCGCAGGTCCGGGTGCCCTCGAGGTCCTCGTCGATCCGGCCGATCCCGGCGACGGTCAGCCGGGCGACCGATCCGTCCGGGACCGGGGGGAGGCCCCCGGGCATCACCCCGCCGACCACCACCAGCGACGCGATCCCGCCGCGCTCGTCCGCGGGGGCTTGGACCGGCGCGAGGCGCTCCGGGACCGGGGCAGCGAGGACCCACGACGGCCCGGCGTCGTCGTCGCACCGGAGGGTCCACCCGAGGCCCGTCACCTCGATCGGTCCATCGTCGCCCGGGATCCCCATCGGGGCGAGGAGCGGCGGCACCGGGTCCGACGGGGACGACGCGCGGACCGACGGGAACAGGAGCTGCGGCGTCCCCTCCCCCGGGATCCGGCGGATCAACCCGACCGTCCCGGACCCGACCATCCCGACCGTCCCGGACGCCGGCGCCTCCGGATCGGGCGTGGGGGCGGGCGCAGCGACCGGCGCCGGCGTCGGACGAACTGTCCCGGTGGGCGCGGGTGAACAGGCGAGCGCGAGCAGCCACATCCCCGGATGGTAGCGCGAACGTGCGACCCGCGCCTGGTGGCGGTCGGTTGGTCGTCAGGGCAACAGTTGGAGCGAGGGGCCCGATGGCGACGTACAGGCGATGGTGGGCAGCGGCAGCGCTCGGGGTGGCCGTCCCCGCCGGCGCGCAGCTCGGCGACGGAACCGACGACGTGGTCGCGTACGACATCGTGCTCGACCACCACCGGCTGGGGTGGGTGGTGATCGTCGGGGCGGATCACGCGCCGATCGCCGGGTTCGCGGCCGGCCAGGAGCACTGGGCGTGGTTCGACGTCGCGTTCCCGGCGGCGTTCGCGCTGGTCCCGCGCGACACCCTCCCCGGCTCGCCCGACGCCGTCACCGACCGGTTCCCCCACGATCGGTTCGATCTGTCGGCCACCGTGCCGATGCCCGCGGTCGAGCTCGGCCCGACCGATCGGTTCTACCGGGTCGCGATCCGCGAGCCGTCCCAGTGGCTCGACCAGGGCTGGCTGTGGCAGCTCGGCGGCTCGCCCCGCGACCAGGTGTGGTTCGGCGCCGCCCTCGAGCGCGATCGGATCGGCGGGGGCCGCGCGATCCGGTTCGTCCGGACCGATCCCCCGCCCCCGGGCTCGGTCGACGTGTTCCTCGTCGAGTAGCATTCAGCCGTCGCCCGGAGCGCCGTTGCCCGAGCTCGCCGATCCAAGCACCACCCTCGACCTCGCGACCCTCGCGCAGCTCGGGGCGGGCGACCTTCAGCGCGACCGGGGTTCCGTCGGGGGCGGTGGCGTGCCAG
>JBEBJW010001395.1:0-2322 GCA_040079715.1 Myxococcota bacterium
AGCGCGATCTCACCAAGATCGGCAAGTTCGGGATCGGCTTCACCTCGATCTTCGCGATCCGTCCCGAGGCGGTGCTTCTCCGGACGGGCCGCCACGGGGAGTACTGGGAGCTGCTGTTCCACCCGGATCGCACGTTCGACAAGGTCCGGATCGACCAGCCGGTCAACGGCACCCGGATCACCCTGTTCAAGCGGATGCCGCCGGGCGAGGTCCCGCGGTTCGTGCAAGAGGTCCGGTTCGTCCTCGGCTACTGGTGCGAGCACAGCGAGACGCCCATCACGTTCGCCGACCGGACCGACGAGGCGCCGGTCGGTGCCCCGTCGTCGGACGATCCGTTCGCCGCGTTCGAGACGCCGATCCGCGCAGGCGGGGCCGTGACGTCCGCGCGGCCCGAGCCCTTCGTGGGGGGGCCCCACCCTGAACGGATCGACCGGCCGCTGACCCTCGATCTGCCCGCCCGGCCGGGCGTCGGGACCCCGCTCGAGGTCCGCCACGCCGAGCCCGGGCTCGAGGTGGTGATCGGGTTCGCCGAGCCGCCGCGGTACGGGTTCTACAACGGCGGGCTGACCCTGCTGAACACGCAGAGCGCGCAGGTCCTCGGGTCGTACGCGAAGCAGGTCGGCCACACCACGTTCAAGGTGAAGTTCGACCGGCTCGAGCACACCCTGACCCGCGACAACGTCCTGCACGACCAGAACTGGCGGCACGCGATGGACGGCGTCGTGCGGGCCCACGCGATCCTCCGGACGCGGCTGTTGGCGGAGATCGGCCGGATCGCGCCCACCGACGAGCCGCTCGGCCCGTGGCAGCGGCGGCTCGCGGCGGACTGCCTGGCCGCAGAGGGTGGGCCGTACCACTCGATCCTCCGCGATCTCCCAGCGTTCCGCGACGTCCGCAGCCGCCCGATCACCGTGGGGGACGTGCGCGCCCAGGAGGCGAAGCTCGGCTGCGTGCTGGTCGGCGCGCCGCTCCCACCGGGATCGGGGGGAAACGGCGGATCGACCGCCCTGTACGCCGCGCTCGACGGCCTGGGGTTCTCGGTCCTCGACGATCGGCCGGAGGCGCGGGTCCTGCTCGAGGCGACCGAAGAGCCGGTCCTGTTCGAGTTCTTCCGCCGCAAGATGCAGGTCCGCCGAGCGGAGGAACTGTTCGTCGCGCCGGCGCTGCTGGCGGAGGACGCGCTGGAGCCGGCCGAGCGGCGGCTGCTCCGCCGGACCGAGGAGTGGCTCGGCCACGCGGTCGGACTCCGGGTGCGGCTCCCCGGCACCCGCCTCGTGTACAGCTGGGTTCCGGCCCGGAGCGGCTGGTTGAATCGGCTCGAGGTGCGGGTCGGCGACTTCGGCGGGACCGATCTGGCCCGGTCCGAGGTCCTCGCCCTGAACGGCCCGCCGGACGGGCGGGTGTTCCTGCGGCCCGAGCGGTCGCCGTTCGAGCTGCCGGCGTTCCTGAACTGGCGGTCGCTGCTGGTCAACCGCCACCACCCGCTGTACCGGGCCCAGCTCCTGGCGAGCGGGGAGGACCTCGACCTGGCCGCGTTCGGCCTGGCGAGCGCGCTGCTCCACGTCGAGGGGATCGAGGGCGACGCCGCCCACCGCCGGATGGTCGCGGCGGCGCTCGAGGCGGTCGCGGCCGCAGGAGACCCGTGAGCACGCTCGACGCGCTGCTCGCCCGCAGCCGGTCGCCGGGGACGTTCGTCGAGCGGCGATCGTTCACCCTGTCGCGCGACAAGGCGATCGCCAAGCAGCGAGAGTTCGCGCTGCGCCACCCGCGCCAGTACCTGCTCGAGCTCGTCCAGGCCGCGGTGTTCGCCGGCGCGACCTACATGGCGGTCGACACGCGCCCCCAGTCGCTGCTGGTGGCGTGGGTCGGCGGCCCGGTGCTCGGCCCGCGCGAGCTCGAGAACCTGTTCGACTACCTGTTCGCCGACCGCGGCGACGGCCGGTGGCGGCACCTCGTCCAGCTCGCGATCGGGGTCAACGCCCTGCTCCAACGCGAGCCGCGGCTGCTCCGGATCGAGAGCGGCGACGGCCAGCGCGCGTTCCGGCTCGACCTCGACCGGGCGGGGCGGGCGACGATCGGCGAGCCGTCCGAGCCGATCCACGGCACCTACCTGTACGCCGAGTACACCCTCGGGTGGCTCGCCCGGTTCACCTCGAGCGGACCGACCGAGGAGCAGCAGCTGGTCGAGGAGCGGTGCCTGTACACGCCGATCCCGATCCTGGTGAACGGCCTCGCCCCGTTCGGGTACCGCGGCACCCGCCACATCACCGTGTTCGGCGCGAAGGCGTGGGAGCCGTTCGACGCCGGCGGGCGGCGGGGGGT
>JBEBJW010001396.1:0-2319 GCA_040079715.1 Myxococcota bacterium
GGGTACACTGTGGGCGAGGGGGTCGCGATGCGGGTCCTCGCTGCGGTGGTCGCGTGGATGCTCGTCGGCGGGCCGGCGTGGGCCACCGGGCGCACGCCGACGTTCGCGCCCACCCGGTTCGAGCCGATCGAGCTGCCCCGGCTCGACGCCCCGCTGCCGTACACCCCCACCGACGAGATGCGGGCGTGGGTCCACCGGCGGGTCCCGTCGAACGGCACCGAAGACGAGCGGATGCGGCGGCTGCTCGGCGCCCTGTCGTCCGAGCTCCCGCTCGCGTACGATCTCGTCCACACCGGGACCGCACCCGAGGTGTTCGCCACCGGTCGGTTCAACTGCCTCGCGCTGACCCACCTGCTGGTCGGGCTCGCGCGGGAGGTCGGTGTCGACGCGTACTACGTGCGGGTCGAGGAGTTCCGGTCGTTCGACAAGCGCGGTGACCTCGTCCTCGTCTCGACCCACGTCGCGGCCGGGTGGGGATCGTCGGCCCAGATCCAGGTGATCGAGCTCCAGCCCCCGAGCGAGCGGGAGGGGCGCGCCGCCGAGCGGATCACCGACGAGCAGGCGCTGGCCCTGCACTACACGAACCGCGGCGCGGAGCTGCTCCAGCTCGGCGCCCCCGGGCCCGCCCGCGACTGGCTGCTGGCCGCGGTCGCGTTCGACCCGTCGGCGTCGGAGGCGTGGGTGAACCTCGGGGTGGCGGAGCGCCGCCTCGGCTCGGTCGAGCGGGCGGAAGCGGCGTACCGACAAGCGATCGAGGTCGATCCGGACGACCGGTCCGCCTGGCGGAACCTGGCCTCGCTGCTCGATCGGGCGGGCGAGGTCGACGCCGCGCGCCAGATGCTCGCCCTGTTGGACCGCCGCGGCAACGCGAACCCGTACACCTACCTCGCCCTCGGCGATCTGAGCCTCGACTCCCACGATCTCGACGACGCGGCCCGGTACTACCGCCGCGCGTACCACCGGGCGCCGCGGGAGGCCGAGATCCGCGCCGCCCGAGGATCGCTCGCCCTGGCCCAGCACCGATCGGGCGCCGCGCGCCGGTGGCTCGCGCGCGCCGGACGGATCGACGCCGCGGATCCGCGCGTGATCGCGCTGTCCGCCGCGGTCGGTGTCGGCGACGTCACGTCGTTGTGACGTCCGGGTGACGGTTCGGGCAGGATCGGGGGACGAGCAGGAGGTCGGATGTCCGCGTGGCTCATCGCCGCGTCGCTGGCAGGGTGCAGGGTTCCCGAACCGGTCCCGGTGACCGACGACGACGACCCCACCACGCCGGACACCGACACGTCGGTTCCGACCGACACCCCGACCGACACCGGTCGCGGGCCGACGGACAGCACCACCACCCCGACCACGCCGACCGTGTGCGAAGACCTGCCGCCGGGGCCGTACACGTTCGTCCGGAGCACGATCGTCCACACCGAGGAGGACTTCGACTTCGACCGGCAGGGCTACCTGCTGCTCCAGTCGAACCAGGACCTCGTCGGGGTGCTCCACGACGGGTCGCAGCAGCTCCTGGCGACGAGCATCGGGTTCGACGTGGCCGGGATCCGCAGCCTGCCGACCGACGACATCGTGGTCGCCCAGCAGGACACCGGCGCGCTCCGGCGGGTGAACCGGACCAACGGCAACACCGTCACCGTGCTCGCGGGGCTCGACTACCCGAACGGCATCGACGTGGACAGCGACGGCTGGGTCTACATCAGCGAGTACAGCCAGAACGGGCGCGTCCGCCGGGTCGATCCGTACACCGGCGAGGCGACCGTGATCCTCGAGACGCGGTACCCGAACGGGCTGGCGTTGTCGCCGGACGAGCAGACGTTGTACGTGGTGGTGTCGCAGCAGCTGTTCGCCGGCGACGGCAAGATCCTGGCGATGGACCGAGACCCGACGTCGGGGGAGTGGTTGCCCGAGACCCGGGTGGTGTACCACGCGGACGACCTGCTGGACGCGATCACGGTCGACGTTTGCGGCAACGTCTACGCCGCCGAGTACCGAAGCGGCAAGGTCGTCCGGATCTCGATGCCGGACGAGACCGCGGAGATCATCATCGATCTCCCGAACAGCGGGTTCGAAGGGTATTGTGCGGCGCGGTTCGGGGCAGGATGGGGCGATTGGTCGCGTACGACGCTGTATGTGAGCGATCGGAGCGACCTGTACGGGATCGAGCTCGGGGTCGAGGGACGTCACGTGCTGGCGAACGAGTCGACGACGACGTCTCGTTGAAAGTCGTTACCGGCGGCCTTGACGATCGATCGCGAATCGGAAATGCCGGGTGGACGCGCGGGCACCAGTACGCGTGACCCGCCTCCCTCCCCGGAG
>JBEBJW010001397.1:0-2318 GCA_040079715.1 Myxococcota bacterium
CCCCGATCCCCACCAGCCGCGCGACGAGCGACCCGCTCGGGGGCAGGATCGTCGACCCGGGCGCGTCGGGGACCGTCGGCGACCACGGGATCGGCGCTGGGAGCGGGCGCCCGACGATCGACACCGTCGACCGGACCGCCGGGGCGTTCGGGCCGAGCGAGCGGAGCAGCGCGACGTGCGACGGCTCCCACACCGCCGCGAGCGCGCCGTCGTCGGTCCCGTCGGTCCACGCTGCCCGCAGCGCCGCGCAGTCCGGCCACCGGTCGTGCGGATCCGGCGCCAGGGCCCGCGCGATCGCGGCCGCCATCCGGGTCGGCACGTTCGGCGCCACCTCCTGGAGCGGCCGGTACACCCCGGACGAGGTCCGCTGGTACACCTCGAGCGGCGTCTCGCCGTCGAACGGGCGCATCCCGGCGATCAGCTCGTACAGCACGCACCCGACCGAGAACAGGTCCGCCCGGCGATCCGCTCGCTTGGCGTCGCGGAACTGCTCGGGCGCCATGTACGACGGCGAGCCGAGGGTGGTGCCGGACCGGGTCGTGTGGTTGCCGCGGGTGTCGAGCGCGTCGTGGAGCGTCTTCGCGAGCCCGAAGTCGGCGACCTTCGCGACCACCTCGGCGCCGCACACCTCGAGCAGCACGTTGCCGGGCTTCAGGTCGCGGTGGACGAGCCCGGCGGCGTGGGCGGCCTCGACCCCGGCGAGGATCCCACGGGCGAGGTGGTCGATCTGGTCGAGGTTCGGCTGGTAGCTCGCCAGCATCACCTCGAGCGACGGCCCGTCGACCAGCTCCATCACCAGCCCGGGCGCGTCTCCGACCCGGACCACGTCGGTGACCCGGCACACGTGCGGGCTGCGGAGCAGCGCCTGGATTCGACCCTCGTGGATCAGCCGCTCGTGCAACCACGGGGCGTACAGCTGGAGGACCTTCAGCGCGTGGCGGGTCCCGAGGTCGACGTGGCGGACCTCGACCACCGCGGCCATCCCGCCCTGCCCGAGCGGACGGACGACCTCGTAGCGGTCGATCCGGTGGCCCGCCTCGAGCGCGGTCACTCACCACCCCACGGCGAAGCCGGCGCCGGCGCCGACCGCGACCCCGCCGAGGGCGACCGACGCGACGACCAGGCCGTTGGTGCGCCGCTGGAGCCCGACGAGCTCGGCCCGGCCCCAGTCCTCCGGCAGCGGGCCGCCGAACCGGGCGGCGTCGTGGGCGGCGAGGCCGTACAGGGCGCCCGAGCCGGCCGCAGCGAGGCCGCTGACCCCGAGGACCCACGCGCGGTGGCGCCGATCGCGCCGATCCCGGGACGGTCCCGGCGCCGAGGCCTCCGCGGGCGGCACCTCGGAGGCGATCGCGGCGATCGGGTAGGCGGGGAGGGGATCCGCCGGGAGAAGGTAGCGGGTCAGCTCGACCGCGCCGTCGTCGTCGATCCACTGGAGGATCGCCGGTCGGTCGAGCGGGCGCTCGGTCGCGATCCGGCCGTCGAGCACCACCTCGCCGTCGCGCGGGGAGGGGATCGGCGACCCGGTCGTGGACGGCGCCGCCCCGGCGAGCAGCCCGTGGACCTCGTGTCCGTCGGGGACGATCGCGGTGGACAGCGCGAACCCCGGGTCGGCGGCCCGGACCGCGGCGAACGACGCGCGGGTGTCGTCGAGACGGCCGTCGACGTACTGCCGGAGCCCGATCAGCGCGTGGTACCGGGCGGCGAGCGGCGGGGACACCGCCGACGCCACGCACCCGAGGTCGATCGAGGCCTCGTCCAGCCGATCCGCGAACCCGGCGGCGTCGACCGACGCGAACCCGGCCTCGGCCCGATCGAGCTCGGCGACCCACCGGTCGAGCGGGACCGGGTCGGCGCAGTCGCTGGAGCTGGCCGGAGACGCCGCGAACACGACGAGAGCGGCGGCAACAGCGATCACGTCGACACCTCCACCGCGTCGAGCCGGACCCGGACGAACCCGTGGCGCTTCTCGAGGAACCACGGGTCGAACCCGTCCCGGCGCAGATCGTTGCGGACCCGGGTCACGAGCACGTTCAGGCTCCGGGTCTCCCCGCTCCGCCCCCACACCCCGGACGCGACCTCGGCGTCGGTGCACCAGCCTCGATCCGCGAGCGGCACCCCGGCAGCGCGATCGGCCACCACCCTGCGCGCGAGCAGGTACAGCAGCACCGCCCGGCCGGGCGCGGTGAACGCGGAGCGCGCCCCGGTCGTCGGGTCCGACACCACGGCCCGCGGTCCGGTCGGCCCGGACAGCTCGACCTCGAGCCGGTAGGCGTACCGGACGACCGCGAGCTCGACCGTCGCGGTGCGCTCGACCGGCG
>JBEBJW010001398.1:0-2316 GCA_040079715.1 Myxococcota bacterium
CGTTTTCTCGCTCGACCTCGTCGACGAGGTCCGAGAATGCCCACCGCGCGTCGTCCTGGAGCGCATCGCGGGCGGCGTTGAGCGGGTAGCCATGCTCGCCGGGACGCACCGTCGTCACGAGGTCGATCACCACGTCCGCCCGGAGGCCGCCGCGAGCAGAGCCAAGCTTGAACTGGTACAACCCTCCGAGGCGTACGTAGTAGGCCCCGCCGCGGTCGCCCGGAGGGCGGCGATACGCCTTCACGGCCGCAGTGGTGCCGGTGCCCCAGGAGCCGTCGACCTGGACCTTCGAGCCCCCGCGGCGGCTGAACATCGGCGTCACCTCGACGCCGTTGAGGATGAGCGAGATCCCGGGCAGGTCGTTCGCCGCGAGCAGCTCGCGGAGGCGATCGAGGAGCGGGACGTAGACCTGGCGGGCCCGGTCCCACTGCATGTCGAAGTCCTCGGAGACGCCGTGGACCACGATGCGCGTTCCCTGGCGGGCTTCCGCATCGAAGACCTCGACGTCGCTGTTCGGCCCCTTCGCGACGGCCAGGTTGTCGCGGCTGTGGAGCTCCCACACGAAGCCCGGCGCTACCCCGAGGATGACGGCCTTCGCGACCCCGAACCCGCCGGCCGCTTCGCCGCTGTCGTCCGCGTCCCGCTTGCCGCTTTCGCCGATCGTCAGGAACTTCCCGGTGATCGTGCTCGCGTCCATGCCGATCCCGTTGTCGTCCCAGGACAACGTGCGCTCCTCGTCGTCCCAGGTGACCTCGAACCGGCCGTCGCCGGCGCGGAGCTGTCGGGCCTTGATCGCCGCTCGAATCGAGTCAATCGCGTTCTGCCCGGCCTCCCTCGTGGCGAGGACCGGCAGATCCCCGCTCTGGTAGAGCGACGCAGTGAGCATCCTCCAAACAACGGCTGCGTTCACGCCGGGCCGCCCGGTGGCCTTCACCGGAAGCGCGTCGGCGAGCTCGGCGCCACCGCCGAGCGCGCGCCGGAGCCGGGCGCGGTCGATGATCAGCCGCCCGGCGCTCTTCGGCGCGGCGCCCGGCGGGCGCAGCTCGGCCCGTGCGCACAGGCCGCAACGCGCGCTCACGCTACCGCCATGCGCGGATCCACGTCCGCGAGCGTCGGGTCGGCCAGGATCGCTCCCGTTCGCGCCACGATCGTCGCGTACAGGTCGAACGTCCCTGCGAACTGGTGCCACTCGTCGCCCACCTGGCGCCACTCCTTGCCGGTCGGCGTGACGAGTTCGGTCGGCTGGATTCGCCGCCGGTACGGGGCGGCACACCGCGCCGCGAACGCCCGCAGCAGGTCGTAGTACGGCACCGAGGTTCGGCCTTGGGCGAGGAGCGCGTCTCGTAGCCTGGTCGCGATCTTCGGCGTCTGGACCGGCCCCTGCTGCACGCACCGGTCGAAGAACAACACCGCAGAGCGCTCGGTCCACACCCCGAGGATCTCGGCGACCGACACCGCGGCCAGCCAGTGCTCCGAAGCTCCGGCCGCCTGGAGCTGCGCCTCCTGGAACGGCGGATGGCGACCGGCGGTGTCGAACCGGCTCGTCCAGGGCGCGGCCCACAGCGCCAGCGACATCCGGACCGCGGGGTACAGCGAGGTCGTCACGGCGAGCAGGCGAGCCGCGTCGGGCGCGAACACGCTGTCGAACGCGGCCGGATCGCGGGCCTGCATCGTCTGGAGCAGCTTGCCGAGGCTCCCGGACTTCTGGGTCCACTGGATGAGGCCGTAGGACAGGCCCGCCCCGTCGAGGTTCTTGTTCTGCGCGCCGTAGTTGCCGCGCGACTCTGTCTGCGCGACCCAGGTGATCGCGCGCGTGGCGTAGTCCATGATCTTCCTCCGGAAGGGGGTGGCGGTTGAGGGTCGGGCGCACAGCGCCAGCAGCGCGAGGCCGCCGACGCCGAGGCCCACCGGCCACCAGGGGTTCACGCCGTCCTCCGCGGGTTCGCGAAGGTACCGGTCGGGTACAGGAGCTCGGGATCGAGGCGCCCGCTGGCGTCGCTGACCTGGACGTGCAGGTGCGGACCGGTGCTCCGACCAGTGCTCCCGGAGAATCCCAGGGCCTGGCCACGAACGACGGGGTCCCCGCGGCGGACGAGCAAGGTCGACAGGTGCAGGAACGACCACCGCCGCCCGCCGACAACGACGGTGACGGCATTTCCCATGGTCACCCCGGACCCGACGCCGGCGCGCTCGATGCCGGTGACCACCCCGTCGCCGGGGACGTACACCGCCGTCCCCATCGGGACCGACACATCGATCCCGCCGTGGAAGCGGCGCTGCTGGTCGATCGGGTCGATGCGCCACCCGAAGTGCGAC
>JBEBJW010001399.1:0-2314 GCA_040079715.1 Myxococcota bacterium
CGCCGCCCGGCTCCGGGCGCTGGTCGACGCGGCTCCGGGGGCGCTGGTGTTCGTGGCCCACAACGGCCCGAACGGGCTCGGGGCCGATCGCGCCGCCCCGTTCGCCCTCCGACGCGGGCGGCGGGACCTCGGCGATCCCGACCTGGCGGACGCGGTCGGGTACGCGCGCGACCGCGGCCGGACCGTCCTCGCGGTCGTCGCGGGCCACCTCCACCACCGCGGGGCGAACCGGCGGTGGCAGGTCGAGCGCGACGGCGTGCTGTACGTGAACGCGGCTCGGGTCCCGCGGATCCGCGTCGATCGGGGGCGTACGGTGCGTCACCACGTCGAGCTGCGGATCGCCGACGGGCGAGCGGCGGCCCGGGCGGTGTGGATCCCGTGACCGGTGTTACCTGCTGTCCCGCAACCGAGGGGGCCGGCCGATGATGCGGATCGTCGACGTCGCCACCACCGCCGACCCGAGCGGGGTGGACGCGGTGGTGGTCACGCAGGCGCCGGCGATCGTCGGGATCGCCCGGGGCCTCGGCGGTCCGGGGGTGGCAGAGCGCGCGTCGGCGCTGGCGGCGGCGGCGATCGACCGGAAGGCGGCGCTGCTCGACAAGCTCGCCCGGGCGACCGAGACCGACCGCCGCAGCGGGGCGCGGCTGGCGCTGATCCGCGCGCTCGAGCGCCTGTTCGGGGAGATCCACGCCGAGCTGTCCGAGACGTCCGGGGCCTCGGGGTCGGCCGGGATCGGCGCGACGCTCGCGCTGGCGGTGATCAGCGCCGGGTACGCGCACCTCGCGCACGTCGGCGCCACCCGCGCGTACCTGTGGCGCGACGGGCGGCTGCGGGCGCTGACCGACGATCACACGCTCGGGATGGTCCGGGTCCGCCAGGGGTCGATGTCGCCGGCCGAGTACCGCGACAGCGCGCTCCGCCAGCGGCTGTACCAGGCGCTCGGGACCGGGATCGACGTGGATGTCGACGCCGCGTCGGTCGGGCTCGCGGACCGCGACGTGGTCGTGCTGTGCTCGGACGCCATCCACGCCGCGCTCGACGAGGCCGCGATCACAGCCGCGGTCCAGGCCGAGACCGCCCAGGCGATCGTCGACGGGCTGGCGGAGCGGGCGCGGGCGGCCGGGGCCGACGGGCCGCTGTCGGCGGTGGCGGTCCGGATCGCGGCCGACGGCACCCCCGAGGAGCTCGACGCCGTCGCGCGGACCCTCGCCCAGTGCGCGCTGTTCCACGACCTGACCGACGCCGAGCGGCTGCTGGTCGCGCCGTACCTCGACCACCTCGACCTCGACACCGGCGGAGTGATGTTCAGCGAGGGCGATCCCGCCGACGCGTTCTACGTGATCGTCGACGGCGCGGTCCGGGTCACCCGCAGCGGCACGCCGCTGACCGAGATCGGCGCCGGTGGGAGCCTCGGCGAGCTGTGCCTCGCCGGGCCCGGGATCACCCGGTCGGCCACGGTGACCGCGACAGCGCCGACGGTCGCGCTCGGGCTGACCCGCGACCGGTTCCACGAGGTGGTCGGACGGCGGCCGAACCTCGGCGCGCGGCTGCTCGTGCGGTCGCTCCAACGGATCGGCGATCGGCTGCGCGACCTGACCGAGCGGTTGGCCTCGGTCGAGAAGCTCGCGGTCGGCGAGACGAAGCCCGGTGACCTCGCCCTCCGGACCGCGATCGTGCTCGCGGCCCGCGGCGAGTGGCCCAACAAGGAGTAGCCCGTGGGAATGTACGGCTGGTTGTGCTCGTTGAACCCGCGTCGGCGCGCGCTGATCGACGACGAGCCCGACATGGTGGGCGAGCTGTTCGGACTGCGCCGTCTCCAGCCGATCCCGGGCGCGTTCGAGCTCGGCAAGGCGTGGGACCCGATCCGGCGGCTGATCGGCAACGAAGGCGTGCTGTCGGACGCGGTGACCGGCGAGTCCGGGGCCCGGGTCGGCGAGGACCTCGGGTACGGGCCGGCCCGGCTGCTGGAGGCCGACCGGGTCAAGGAGATCGCCGCGGCGCTGGTCGCGTTGCCGGACGCGCTCGTGGCCTCGCGGTGGGCCGAGCACGGGCCGATGGGCGCGGTCGACGAGGTCGACGCCGACGAGCTCGACGAGGACGCGGAGTGCAAGGCGCTGGTGTCGCTGGTCCAGCGGCTGCGCGCGTTCTACGTCGAGGCCGCGGCCGAGGATCGCGCGGTGGTGGTGGTGATCGCCTAGAATCCCCTGCCCCAGCCCATGCCCGTTCCTCTGCCCCCCGCTGCGCTCGCAGGCGGTTCGGACGCGCGGGGACCGGTTCGCGGCTCCCCCTCCGCGCGGCGTGCGCGGGCATCCTC
>JBEBJW010001400.1:0-2312 GCA_040079715.1 Myxococcota bacterium
GCGACGCCGGGCGCCTCCCCTCGCCCCGCCCCGCTCCGGGTCGACAGCGACCGGTTCCAGGCCCGGTTCGACGTGGCGCTCCGGTTCTGGCGGTACGCGATGCTGACGATCGGGGGCGACGACAAATCGGTGATCGGCCTCGACGACCCGGAGCTCGCCCCCCTGCGCGCCGCGATCGCCCGGAACCTCGACCAGCCGGACCGCGGGTACGAGCTGTTCGTCAAGGACCCGACGCCGGAGCTGTGGGTGCAGCCCGCCGGCGCCGGCGCCCAGCTCCTGTCGCGCGGGCAGGTGGTCAAGCTGCGGGGGCCCGGCAACCGGATCGGGTTCTGGGGCTACGTCGTGCAGCTCCCCGAGCCGGCGGCGCCGATCCCGCGGTTCGGGCCGCGGCACGTGCCCACCCCGTACGAGATCGCCGACGTGCTGGGGGTCCGCGAGCACGAGCTGTCCGACCTCGACGCGGTGAAGTCCGCGTACCGCGAGCTCGTCCGCCGGTTCCACCCGGACCGCCACGACGGCGATCCCGGGCACCTGTCGCGGTTCCTCGAGATCCAGACCTGCTTCGACGCCTGGAAACGGACCGTGGCCGCCTCGGGTTAAGCTGGTCCGGATGTGGCCCGTCCTACCGTTGCTCGCTCCGCTCGGGGTGGTGCCGATCGTGTGGAGTGTCCCGACCGACGGGACGTTCGCCGCGGTGGCGGCCCTGGCGAGCGACGGCGACACGATCGAGCTCCTGCAGGACACGGCGCCCGAGGAGCTGCCGGTGGTGCTGACCGCGCGGATCACGGTCCGCGGGCAGGGTGCGGCGGCCACGGCGATCGCGATGCCCGCGCGCGCGCTGATCGTCGCGGCGGACGTGACGTTCGAGGACCTCACGTTCGACGGGACCGCCGCGAGCCGCGTGCTGACCGTCGCGGGGCCCACCGTCACCCTGAACCGGGCGGTGGTCCAGAACGGCGCCGCGCCGGATCGCGGCGGGTGCGTGTCGGTGACCGGCGGGGCGATGATCGCGACCGACACCACGTTCCGCGGGTGCGCCGCGCCGACCGGCGGGGCGCTGGCGGTGGACTCCGCGGCGGTCACCTGCGTCCGGTGCACGTTCGAGGCGAACGACGCGACCGGCGACGGCGGCGCGGTGTGGCTGTGGTACGCGCGCCCGTCGTCGTTCACCGACGCGACCCTCCGGAGCTCGACCGCCGGCGGAGCGGGCGGCGGGATCGCGGCGTTCGGTTCGACGGTCGCGGTCGTCGGCGGGGCGTTCGACGGCGACGGCGCGGGCACGATCGGCGGGGCGATCGCGGTCGGGGCGGCCGGCGCGATCACCGTCACCCCGAGTGCTTTCGGCGGGACCCTGTTCACCGGCGGCTCGGCCGCGTCCGGGGGCGCGATCGGCTGCGTGGACGCCGGCTGCGCGGTGAGCGTGACCGGCGCGACGCTCACCGACGGCGCCGCGACCGACGGCGGCCACCTGTACGCGAGCTCCGGGGTGATCACGGTCATCGACAGCACGTTGTCGCTCGGGCACGCAGAGCGCGACGGCGGGGCGATCCGGGTCGACGCGGGTTCGACCCTCACGGTGGTCGACACCGCGCTCCTGGACAACGACGCCGGCGCCCGTGGGGGCGCGATCGCCGCGACCGGCGCCGCCACGTCCCTCGCGCGGGTCCGGGCCTGCGACAACCACGCCGACGACGCCGGCGGCGCGATCCGGTGGACCGATCCGGGCTCCACCGACGTGCGCAACCTGTCGGCGCTCCGCAACAGCGCGGGCGCGACCGGCGGCGCGGTGTCGATCGACGGCGGCGCAGTGCCCATCCTCCAGTCGACGTTCGTCGGCAACGACGCGCCCGACGGCGCGGCGCTCGACGCCGAGGCGCCGGGGGTCTCGCTGACCGGCGTGGTCGTCACCCAGTCGGTCCACGGCGTCGCGGTCGACGGCCCGGTCGCGGTCGCCACCTGGGCCGGGTTCGGCAACGGCGCCGGAGACCTCGGTCCGGAGGCGATCCCGTCCGACCCGGTCGCGCTGACCACCGACCCGCTGCCGGTGCTGCCCGCCGACTGCACCGAGGCGATCCCGGTGTTCGGAGGGGAGCTGGTCGACCGGTCGATCGGCCTCGACCCCGACGGGACCCCCGCCGACCTCGGCGCCACCGGCGGCCCGGACGCGGACCCCGACCTGTGGCTCGCCGACGGTGACCCCGTCCCCGCGATGTGGGACTGCGAGCCGTTCTCGGATCTGGCGTACCCGGGGAACGTCGAGGTCCCGGGCGACGACATCGACAACGACTGCCTGGACGGGGACGCGCCCGCCC
>JBEBJW010001401.1:0-2311 GCA_040079715.1 Myxococcota bacterium
GCCCGCGCCGATCAGCCGCGCGCCCTGCCCCTCGCTCGCCTGGTTGTCCCGCACCACGGCCCCGACGACCCGGACGTGGTGTTCGTCGATCTCGAACCCGCCGCCACCGGAGCCCGCGGTGTTCCGCTCGATCGTCGACTCGGTGATCGTCGACTCCGAGAACACCGTCTGCTGGTCGCCCCGGAACCGGAACCCGCCGCCCTCGGTCCCGGCGACGTTGTCGGCGATCGTCGACCCGAGGAACGACACCCCCGCGAACGGGACCGCCGAGGGGGTCGGCAGCCCGACGCACACCCCGCCCCCGCTGAACGCCGCCACGTTCTTCCCGACGAACGCGCCGGCGAACCGGGTCTGGGCCTGGATCTGGTCGACGTCGATCCCGGCGCAGCTCGACGCCTGGTTGTTCGTCACGGTCAGCCCGTCGTAGTCCGAGCCCGCGCCGTTGGTGTCGACCACGAACAGCCCGCCGCCGTACACCGCCACGTTGGCGTCGATCGGGGTGTCCCGGGTCGTCACCCGGAGGGCGCCGCTCCAGATCCCGCCGCCGGATCCCTCGGTCCGGTTCCCGGCGATCGAGCACCGGTCGAGGTCGAGCGAGGTGGTCCCCCGGGTCGACGCATCCTTGACCGGACCCTCGAGGAACAGGCCCCCGCCGCGCTCCCAGGCATAGTTCCCATCGAACGTGGTGTCGACCGCGGTCAACGACCCGCCGTCCGCCAGCGCCACGTACGCGCCGCCACCGTCCTTCTCCGACGTGTTGCCCTCGATCTTCGTCCACAGCAGCGTCGCCGTCCCCTCGACGAACACCCCGCCGCCTCGCTCGGCGGCTTGGTTGGCATACACGTCCCCGCCGACCACCGTGACGTCGTCCCGCAGCGACAGCCCGGCGCCGTCGAGGCCGACGTTCCCCCACACCGCCGACCCGCTCAGGTTCAGCACGTTGTGGCCGAGCGCCAGCACCCCGCCGCTCGAGTTGCCGAACACCTCGGTGTCGAGCATCACGAGGTTCGCGGTGGCGTCGAGCTGCAGCCCCCTGTCGTTGCCGAACACCAGGCTGTTCGTCAGCACGAGCTCGCTGCCCGCCGTGACCTGGATCCCCGCGAACGTCGTCTCGACCCCGACGATCGAGAACCCGTCGACCGTCGGCGCGGACAGGCCCGGTGCGCGGATCTTCAGCACCCACACGATCGACGGGATGCCAGCGGGGTCGAAGATCCCGTCGAGCCGCGTCACCGCCGGGCCGTCCACCGCGCGGAGCGTGATCGACCGCTCGATCACCGCCGAGGTCGCGTAGGTCCCCTGGCACACGAGGATCGTGTCGCCCGCACCCGCAGCGGCCACGGCCTGGTCGATCGTGGCATAGTTGTGCCCGTTCAGCGTGATCAGGCCCGCGTCGCCGGGTCCTCCCACGTCGCAGGTGTTGCCGGCCGACGCCCGGCCGATCGCGAGCAGGATCACCATCATCTCACCCCCACCTCGGACGTACCCGGACCCCGGTCACGTCTCGGTCGCGGCCTGTGACGGCTTGTGGACGCGGGGCGGTTCGGTCGGGATCCGCAGGTCCGGCCGCCCGCGGGGAGCGCCGGGTGGCGTACCGAGCGCCGGGGCCCCGCGGCGGTCGGCGGTGCGCCCCGGGTGCGTTACGACCGCCGGATGTGGATGCTCCTGGTCGCTGCCGCAACCGCCGCCGATTGGCCCGTCGCCGACGATCCCGCCGCTCCTGGCGCTCCTCCCGGGGCTACTCTCGGCGCTACGCCCGATGCGTCGATCCCGTGGTTCACCACCGACGTCGGGGTCGAGGTCCAGGACCGCGTGGTCGGCACCGGCGCGATCGTCGAGGACGGCGCGCTGGCCGAGGTCCAGTACACCGGGATGCTCGCCGACGGCACCGTGTTCGACGCGAGCGCGAACCGCGGGGGCGAGGCATTGAGCTTCAAGGTCGGCGACCACCAGGTGATCCCCGGCTGGGAAGACGGCCTGCTCGGGATGCGGGTCGGCGGCACCCGGCGCCTCGTGATCCCGGCCGCGCTCGGGTACGGCGACCGCGCGATCGGCGACATCCCGCCCGGCAGCGTCCTGTACTTCGAGGTCGAGCTCGTCGGGGTCGAGCCGCCGCGCAAGGCCCCCGAGACGCCGGACGCGGTCGGCGAGGACGGCTGGCAGCCGCTCGCGGCCGGTGGCACCTACGCCGACGTGACGCTCGGCGACGGCAAGCGGGTCAAGCCGGAGCGCCGGGCCTGCCTCGACTGGGTGATCTGGGCCGACGGCGCCCGCACCGAGCACACCTACACCCGCGACCGGTGCACGTGGA
>JBEBJW010001402.1:0-2310 GCA_040079715.1 Myxococcota bacterium
GTCGAATCGCTGGTGGTCCGGCCGTCGCGCAGCTCACACCTCGGGATGACCCCGGACGCGCGGGCCGCGCTCGGGATCACCGACGCGTTGATCCGGGTGTCGGTCGGGATCGAAGATGCGGACGACCTGATCGAGGACTTCGGCCGGGCGCTGGCCGACCGCGGGGAGGACTGATGGTGCTGTGGTTGACGGGCGCGGCGTTCGCCCAGGGGTATCAGCCGCCCAACTCGACGATCGGACCGGCGGTCGGGTACCCGTGGCTGATCGGGGGCCGGGGCGAGGCGTGGTTCGGGGACGAGATCACCGGCGAGCTCGGCGCCGGGACGGGCTCGCTCACCGACGGCGCCGACGGCGACGGCCTCGGCGTCGACCTCACGTTCCGGTGGCGCCCGGACGCGCTGTGCTTCGGGTGCGAGTCGCGGGTCCAGGCGTCGTTCGGCGTCGGTCTGACCGGCCTCGTCACCCCGGACCTGGCGCTCGACGGGCCGTGGGGCGTCACCGTCGGCCCGGACCTCGCGATGACCGCGCTGTACTGGTTCTCGCCGACCTACGGGATCGCGCTGACGATCCACGGCGGCGCGGGCGCCGGCTGGCTCGGCGACGACTTCGACGCGGTCGAGGTCCGGCCGTGGGGGTTCGCGACCGTCGGGCTCGCGTTCTGAGGCCTGCGGGGTTCCCGGACGCCAGGTGGTGGATAAGACACACCATGAGGAGGGAACCGTGTCCAGTTCGGCTTCGACAGCCCGGGTGGCGATGGTGGAACGACTGGGAGCGCTCACCGGACGGGGGGCGGCGATCGACGTGCACCTCCGCGGAGAAGACGGCCGGCGCGACGCCGACTTCGAGGACGTGGTGTCGTTCGTCGCCGACGACGAGGTCCTCGAGGGCCTGAGCGACGCGGCCCGCGGCGAGATCGGCGAGATCCGCGCGGCCCTCGCCCGGATCGAGGCCGGCACCTGGGGCACCTGCGAGCGGTGCGGCGACCCGATCGCCCCGCGGCGGCTCGAGGTGGTGCCCCACGCGCGGCATTGCGTGCGGTGCGCGGCCGCGATCGGCTCCGCTCCGGGGTAAGCTTCGGGGGATGGCCCCGCCCGAGCGATGGACCGAGGGGATGCTGGTCGCCCTCGAGCCGCACGAACACGACTTCCAGGAGTTCAAAGGCGGCGCGTGGCTGCTCGATGAGGACGGTCAGGTCCAAGCGCACTTCCTGATCGCGCTGTCGAAGCAGGTGTCGGCGTTCGCGAACGGGGGCGGCGGGCGGGTGTACCTCGGGATCGACGACCGCGGTCAGATCGACGGCGGCGTCCCGGTCGCGCTGAAGGGCGGCACCCGGGCGTGGCTCGAGGACCTCGTGCCGCAGTCGGTGGATCCGCCGCTCCGGCGGTGCAACGTGTTCGAGGTCCCGCCCGAGGACGCCGCGTCGCGGATCCGGCCCGGTCACGCGGTGTACGTGCTCGACATCCCGTCGTCGGACGACGCGCCGCACCAGAGCAAGGACAACCGGTACTACCTCCGGATCGCCGGCAAGTCGCGGCCGATGGGGCACCTGCACGTCCAGGACGTGCTCCGGCGCACCCGCCACCCGCAGATGGCGCTGTCCCGCCTGTCGCCGTACGGCGAGCCCGAGCTCGTGACCACCGATCCACGCGGGCCGGTCGCGTTCGTCCAGCTCCGCGCGTTCGTGGTCAACACCGGGCGGACCCTCGCGAACCACGTCGGGGTCGAGCTCGTGGTCCCGCGCCCGTTCGCCGGGGCCGAGGTCCGCCGGCGGATGCGGGAGGCCGGGGAGAGCCAGTACTCGCAGACGCCGGGTCAGGTCACGTTCTTCCGGTACCACCCGACGCCGGTGTTCCCGAGCCAGGAGGTGTTCACGATCGCGGTGTGGGTGATGCTCCACCGGAACAACCTCGCGCTCGCCAAGGCCGGGGCGACGCTCGGGTCCGTGATCTACGCCGACGACGCCGCGCCGGTGCGGGGCAGCCGCGAGCTGCGGTCGTTCCAGGTGGTCCAGAAGGCGCTCGGGTGGCTCAGCGGCTGACGTCCCGCCGGACCACGACCGCGCCGCCGCCCGCGTCCGGGACCGTGGTGACGCCGCCGTCGGGCCACCGGACCACGACCTCGACCGGGGAGACGGGGGCGTCGCCGAGGCCGAACCACGCGACCGGCGGGCGACCGGAGGTGAACGCCGGGTTCGCGGTGATCGGCCGGACCTGCCCGTCGCCGCCGCCGGTCGAGGCGGTGACCGTCGCGCCGATCCCGAACCGGTTCGGGCCGGGCTGATCGAGGCTGACCGCGAGCCACCCGCGCCCC
>JBEBJW010001403.1:0-2306 GCA_040079715.1 Myxococcota bacterium
CCGGGCGCGGTCCCGCCCGTGGTCATGCCGCCGATCGCAGTCGTGGCGCCGGTCGAGCCGCCGCTCGACGACAACTGGTTCCGGTTCGTGGTGGCGCCGGGGATGCCGGCGGCGGAGCCGGCGACCGACCGGCTGGTGCTCGGGTTGATCGCCGGCGAGTCGACCGAGCTCTCCGGGATGGGGCTCGCGTTCGGCTGGTACAACGTCCAGGACACGATGCACGGGCTGGTCGCCACCCTCGGCACCACCTCCGTCCGCCAGCTCGACGGGCTGCAGGCCTCCCTCGCGGCGAACACCGACGGCGAGGGCGGCACCGGCGGCCAGCTCACCGTCGGGGCGAACATCGCGACCGGGGACCTCGTGGGCGCGCAGCTGTCGGTCGGGGCGAACATCGCGACCAAGAAGCTGTCCGGGGTCCAGCTCACCGCCGGCGGGAACTTCGCCACCGGCGGCCTCGACGGCCTCCAGTTCTCCTCCGGGGTCAACGTGCTCGGCGGCGCGCCGTCCACCGGGGTCCAGGCCGCGATGATCAACGTCGCGCACGCCCCGTTCGAGGGCCTGCAGCTGTCGCTGATCAACGTCGGGCAGGACGTGAAGGGCGTGCAGCTCGGGCTGATCAACGTCGGCCACGACGTGAGCGGCACCCAGATCGGGCTGATCAACGTCGCGCACGACGTGAAGGGCGCGCCGATCGGGCTCCTGTCGTTCGAGAAGGAGGGCCGGCACGACCTGCTGGTGTTCGCGTCCGAGGCGGACGGCGTCAACGCCGAGCTCCGGTTCGGCGGCGACTACCTGTACACCCTGGTCGGCGGCGGCGGCCTGCCGGAGCACGCGTACGCCTCGTTCGGGCTGGGCGCGCACGTGCCGTTCGGCAAGGTCCTGTGGACCGACCTCGACGCGCTCGGGGCGACCTACATCCCGCTCGGGACCACCATCGTCCGGAACGGCGAGGTCCGCGGCCCGTTCTCCCGCCCGCCGACCCAGGTGATCCGCGCCCGGGCGACGATCGGGCTCCAGCTCGCGAAGCAGTTCGCGCCGTTCGTCGGGGCGTCGATGAACGTCCGGGTCCCCGGAGACTACGCGCTGGTCGACGTGGCGCCCGGGTGGTACGGCGTCGACGGCGACCTGATCGCGTGGCCGGGCGCGTTCGCCGGGGTCCAGTTCTAGGAGGCACCGACCGGGTAGTCTCCCGTCGCCCGCTGGGCGGTCTCGTCCGGGGGGCGCAGCCGTCCGAGATCCGAACCCCCCGGACGCGACGGGCCCGGCGACCGGCGAGGAGTCGCACCCACGACCGCGTTGAACACGTCGTCTTCGTCCCCGGAGTAGGTCAATCCGTCTCCGGCTCCCCGTCGCCGCGTGACATGTAGACCCACGCGACCCTGCCGAGTTCGAGCCGCCCTTCAAGTCGGCTCGCGAGCCGCGTCGCAGCCCCCGAGTTGCAAGGTGGCCCCGAGATCCCCAGCGGCCCGTCACCGGGCTCGCCCAAGCGCAAGTGGTACATCCTGATGGCGTCCCTCCCTTCGGCCACCTCGAACTCGAAGAGGAACGGCGTCACCGTCTGGTCGCTGATCAGGATGCAGGTTCCGAGCATCTCGATCGTGTCGGGGCCGGTCTTGATGACACGAGTGGGCATCACGCCGTCCAGGCTCTCCCCCTCCCACGCCGCGTGCTCAAGGCGCAGTAGCTCGGGCGCGAACCTCTCCAAGGACTCGCACACGTCCAACGACACGGTCGCAACCTGCGCTCCCGTCGGAAGACTGGACAGCATGCCTCGAAGCGCACGCGCCAAGGCACCCTCCGCCTTCGAGGTGGCTGACCCCGCGTTCCGCCTCACCGGTCCTCCAGATGCTTGTCGACGCTCTTCTTGAGATCCTGTTCTGCGGCCTGCCGGGCTCCATGTCCAGGATCGGAGCCCTTCTTGATCGTGACCTCGATCCGCTTCTCAATACTCTTCCCGAGATCTTCGCTGAGCACTTCGAGGTCGTCGGCGTCGTACCTCCCGAGGTCCTTCACCTTCGGTAGGTCGCCGTGCACCTTCCCCGTGCTGTCGAGACCCGGAAGCTCGGGCAGGGACTTTGAGGCCGTGGACAGCCCCGCGCCTACCGCGGTGGCCACGCTCGATATACCGCTCCGCAGACTCTGAACCACGAAATCTGCCGTGTCCACCACCGCCTGCACCACCTGCTGCGACCCCTGCGGGTCCGACCACAGGACGATCGCCACGGTCCCGACCGTGCCCACCGCCATCGTCTCGGCGACCGTGAGGCCCCCCGCCACCACCACCGGCGCCGCCGCCAACGCGATCG
>JBEBJW010001404.1:0-2302 GCA_040079715.1 Myxococcota bacterium
ATCGCCGCCGGGACGATCACGTGGCGGTACAGCGCGAACCCGCTCGCGCCGAGGGTCCGCCCGGCGCGGATCAGCAGCGGCGGGACGTGGTCGGTGCTGGTGAGCAGGCCGTTCGCGATCGACGGGGCGGCGCCGAGCACCACCACGAACCCGATCGCGCTCTCGCCGAGCTGGAACAGCAGGATCGCGAGCGGGAACCACGCGACCGACGGCATCGTCTGCAGGCCGGTGATCAGCGAGCCGAGCGCGCTGCGGAGCACGTTGAACCGGGCCATCATCAGCCCGACCCCGATCCCGGCCACGATCGCGACCAGGTAGCCGACGATCGCCCGCCCGAGCGTGATCCACGCGGCGCGGAACACCTCGCCGCTCACGACCTCGGCCGCGACGCGCTCGAGGACCGGGATCGGCCCCGGGAGCACGTACGACGGGCGCCAGCCGGACAGGGACACGAGCTCCCACAGGCCGAGGCCGAGCGCCACCGCCAGCAGGGGAGGGACCGCCGCGTTCGCCACCGTCGCGATCGGACGGGGACGATTCGCGCGGATCGGCGCCGGTTCAGGCGTCTCGGACTTCAGCTTCGGTACCGGGTGAGCCATGGCGAATCTCGGTCAGGCGGTTGGTGATCTGGGCGGCGATGGTCGCGATCTCGGTCGAGTCGATCCGCCGCGGGCGCGGGAGGGACACGCGGATCTCGTCGGCGACGCGCCCGGGACGGCTGGACAGCAGGAGGATCCGGTCGCCGAGGCGGGCGGCCTCCCGCGGGTTGTGGGTCACGAACAGGACGGTGAGGCCGGTCTCGCGCCACACCCGCTCGAGCTCGTCGTGGAGGTGGTCGCGCATCATCGCGTCGAGCGCGGCGAACGGCTCGTCCATCAGCAGGACCCGGGCGTTCTGGGCGATCGCGCGGGCGAGCGCGACCCGCTGGCGCATCCCGCCGGACAGCTCGTGCGGCTGGCGATCGGCGAACTGCTCGAGGTGGACCATCGCGAGCAGCTCGTTGACCCGGACCTTCCGGGCCGCGGCGTCCATCCCGCTCATCCGGAGGGGGAACCCGATGTTGTCGGACACGGTGAGCCACGGGAACAGGGCCGCGTCCTGGAACATCATCGCGACCCCGCCCTCGGGGACCGCCATCGTGCCGGCGGTGGGCGAGTCGAGGCCGGCGATCATGTGGAGGATCGTGCTCTTGCCGCACCCGGACGCGCCGACCAGGCACAGGAACTCGCCCGACCGGACGCTGAACCCGACGTCGTCGAGGGCGAGCACCGCGTCCGTGCCGTGGCCGTACACCTTGGTCACGTTCCGGAGCGCGACCGCCGCGCCGTTCTGGGCGCCGATCACCAGGTGCGAGGCGCTCATTGGGCCACCGCGACCACCGGCTGCCCCTTGCCCGCCAGGACCTTGTTCAGCAGGGTGAGGTCGTGGATCCCGGCGAGGTTCACGCCCTCGAGGTCGAGCAACCCGGCCGTGACGGCGTCATCGGCCGACTTCCGGAGGGAGGTCGCGATCGGGTCGGTGGTGAACGTCAGGTTCGCCCACGAGCCCTTCAGGACCTCCGGCTTGATGTCCTTGCCGGTGATCTTCTTGATCCCGGCGTTGGTGAGCTGCTGGGCCTCGTCCGGGTGGGCGACGATCCACTCGATCGTGTCGACGTGCGCGGTGAGCAGCTTCTCGACCACGTCGGGGTGCTCGGCCAGGAACGGCGCGCGGACCATCAGGTGGACCGTGACGTACCGGCCCTCCGGCCACAGGGTGCGCTCGTCGACCAGCACCTTGCCGTTGCCCTCGAGGATCATCCGGGTCGCCCACGGCTCGGGGACCCACGCCCCCGCGATCGAACCCGACCGGAGGGCCTCGAGCGACTGGGCGTTCTCCATCGGGGCGATCGTCACGTCGTTCGCGCCGTCGAGCGTCAGCTTGTAGCCCTGGGTGCCGAGCCAGGCCCGCAGCGCCACGTCCTGGGTGTTCCCGAGCTGCGGGGTCGCGAGCTTCTTGCCCTTCAGGTCTGCCGGACCGGCGATCGACGGATCGACGACCAGGAACGCGCCGCCGGAGGTCGACCCGGCCACGACCCGCACGGCCTCGCCCTTCGACTTGACGTACGCGTTGATCGCCGGGTTCGGGCCGATGAACGTCGCGTCGAGCGCCCCGGACAGGACGGCCTCGACCGCGGCCGGGCCGGCGTTGAACGTCGCCGTCTCGAGCGTCACCCCGGCGCCGAGCGCCTCGGTGTACGTCCCGCGCTCGACCGCGACCAGCGCGGGGGCGTGGGTGATGTTCGGGAAGTACCCGAGCCGCA
>JBEBJW010001405.1:0-2302 GCA_040079715.1 Myxococcota bacterium
CGCCGAGCCCGAGCACCACCAGCCCCGCGAGCCCCGCCTCGATCGGGAACCCGACCGCCAGGATCAGGATCGCGGTGGTGTACCAGGTGGCGCTGTTCACGTGGGTCGACTCGTGCGGGTGGGCGACCTTCGCGAACAGGCCCATCAGCAGCGCGTTGATCCGCGGGCTCACCCGCCGGGTCAGCTCCATCGTCCACGCGGCGCAGAACCCCGCCACCGCGACCCCGACCCGCGCGGCCCAGGTGGTGAGCACCAGCTCGACCAGCAGCACCACCACCAGCGCGTTCGCGACGTGGTACGCGTTGCGGGTGTAGTTCGTCGGCCGCGGAGCCTCCGGCGCGGGCGCTGCCGGCGCGGAGACACTCGCTTCCGCGAGCGCAGCGGCCTCGGACGGGATCGGGGCTTCGGCGTGCAACGCCGTCGCCAGCGCCTCGGCGGCCGGCGCGCACCGTTCGCGGAACGCCGACCACGCGCGGGCAGCCTCGTCGACCGGCAGGTCCGGCGCCGGCGCGTCGTCGAGCACCGCCCGGAGCGCGACCAGCCCGCTCTGCACGTCGACGCCGCCGTCCGGCCAGGTCCGGTCGGTGAGCGCGCACACCCGCCGCTCGATCGTGGCGAGGCGCAGGTGGATCGCCCGCGGATCCAATGCGGCCGGGTCGGCGACGAGCAGGTGAGACAGCTCGTCGACCACCCGTCGGCTGTCGGCAGCGAGCGTGGGCGTCATCCGGACGAAACTAACGCGCCCGGTGCAGCGATCGCACGTGCGCGACGATCCGACCGCGGTCCTCGCTCGACAGCGACGAGCCGGACGGCAGGCACAGGCCGTCGCGGAACAGGCGCGCCGACACCTCGCCGCCGTACGCCCGGTTCGCCGCGAATACGGGCTGGAGGTGCATCGGCTTCCATACGGGTCGGGTCTCGATGTCGAGCGCCTCGAACGAGGTGCGGATCGCCTCGCGATCCACCCCGAACCGCGCGGGATCCACCGTCACGCAGGTCAGCCACGCGTTGGTCACCGCGTCGGCCGGATCGGTCAGGAACGACAGCCCGGGCAGGTCGCCGAGCCCGTCGACGTACGCCGCCCGGTTCGCCCGGCGCGCCGCCACCCGGTCCGGCAGCACCCGGAGCTGGCCCCGCCCCACCGCCGCGAGCAAGTTCGACAGCCGGTAGTTGTAGCCGATGGTCGAGTGCTGGTAGTGGGGCGCCGGATCGCGCGCCTGGGTCGCGAGGAACCGCGCCCGATCGATGTACGCCTGGTTCGACGACAGCAGCATCCCGCCGCCGGACGTGGTGATGATCTTGTTGCCGTTGAACGACAGCGCCGCCATCGCGCCGAAGGTCCCTGCGCTCCGCCCGCCGCGGGTCGATCCGAGCGCCTCGGCCGCGTCCTCGACGATCGGCAGATCGTACCGGGCGCACACGGCGCCGATCGCGTCGTGGTCGCACACCTGGCCGTACAGGTCCACCGTGAGCACCGCCTTCGGCCGGGTCCCGCGTCGATCGAGGTCCGCCAGCGCCTCGGCCAACCGGTCGGGGTCCATCGTCCAGGTGGACGGCTCGGCGTCGACGAACACCGGCACGGCGCCGACGTACGTGATCGCGTTCGCGGTGGCGGCGAACGTCAGGGACGAGGTCACCACGAGATCGCCCGGCCCGACCCCGAGCAGGACCAGCGCCAGGTGGAGCGCAGCGGTGCCGGACGACAGCGCGCACGCGTGCGTCGCGCCGACCGCGGTCGCCATCTCGCGCTCGAACCCGTCGACGTGCGGGCCGAGGGGCGCGATCCAGTTCGAGTCGAACGCCGACAGCAACAGGTCGCGCTCGTCGGGGCCCATGTGGGGCGGGGACAAATAGATTCGGCTCATCGGTTCCTCGCCGCGAGCCTATCCGCCGGAGGTGCTATGCTCCATGCGGGGGTGGAATGACGCGGCCGGACCGCGACGAGGAGGTCGGCGCGCTTCAGGCGGGCCTCAAGCAGCTGGTGACTCGGTTGTCCGAGGCCGAGCTGCTCCTCGTCCGCTCGTGGATCGAGCACGAGATCCGGCTCGCGCGGCGACCGGGGCTCAGGCTCGTCCGCACGCCGAGCTGGACCGACCCGGACGCCACCCAGTTCACCGGCACGTTCGTCGAGCTGGCCGGCACGGTGCGCCGTCGCCTGCACGAGCTGCCCGAAGATCGCCTGATCGTCCTGCGAACCTGGGTCGGCGATCGCCTCCGCCACCGGTTCGGGTACCCGGACTGACGGTCGGGTGGGATTCGGGGTTCGAGGGGACGGCGGCGGTCGGGCCATGACGGGTGACGG
>JBEBJW010001406.1:0-2295 GCA_040079715.1 Myxococcota bacterium
CGCGCCGTCGTGGACGAGGCGACCGCCCTGTCGGCCCAGGTGCGCGCCGGCGCGCTGGACGCCGATCAGCTCGTCCTCGCGGCGGACGCCGGCTACCCACCCGCCCGGGTCGCGCTGGGTGATCGGGCGCCCGCGTCGCCGGTGTCCGAGCGGTGGGCGGACCTGGGCCCGTGGGTCGACGGCTTCGACGCGTTCGGCCGCGAGGTCAGGATTCGCGCGGCGTTCGCAGCCCTCGATCGGGCGTGGGTCGAGTGGGAGCCGCGGTTCGACGATCCCGCGCGCGGGGTCGTCTGCGCGTGGATGCGCCCGGTGCGCGCCTGGGTCGCCGCCCCCGGCCGGGAGCACGAGGACGCGGCGCGCGCGCTGCTCGGCGAGCGTACGCTGACCGCCGCGCGGTCGATCTTCCACGAGATGGAGGGGCCTCCGTACGCGTTTGCCCCGATCGACGCGGCGCTCGCGACGCTCCAGCTGGTCGCGGTGGGCGAGCCGTGGTCCGTCGGGCTCGTGGTCTGCAACGCTCGCACCGGCCCCGATGGCCGCATCACCGCACAGGTCGTGCGCGCGATCGGGGAGCAGGTCGGGCGCTGGGCCCTGTACGCGCCTCCGCGGCCCGCGCCGACCTGACCTCGCCAGCGTGCCGACCGTTGGGCTCCGGCCGCGGGCCCTACCGGGCCAGCGCCGCGCGGACCTCGTCCACCAGCGCGTCCGGGCCCTGGCGCGCCGCCGCCGTCGCCGCCTCCACCCGGTCCCGCGCGATCGTCCGGGTCCCCGTGCCGTCCGTGACCACCACCGACCCGTCGTCCTGCGGGTCCACCGTCGCGATCGGCGCGCCGTCCGCCGCGTCGACCAGCACCACCGCCCGACCCCGCCGGACCAGCCGCCGCACCCGGTCGCCGTCCACCGTCAACACCACCCCGTCGGCCGTCCGGGTCGCCGCCACGGACCTCCCGCCGGCGGTGCCCTTCACCAGCGGATCCTTGCCGGTGATCGCCTCCGCGGTGTTGACCACCAGCAGGTCCCCGACCGCCGCCACCGGGTACACCGGCACGATCACGAACGCGAGGAACACGAGCTCGCGCACCACCGCGCTGTCCGACAGGTCGTGGTTGAAGTCCCACACCGCCCCGGTCAGCCGGAAGCTGCCGAAGCACCCCGGCCCGATCGCGGTCCACAGCGAGATCAGCACCACCGCGCGCCGCATCGACATCGCGCCTCCGCCCCGAGGCTACACCGGCCCGAGCTCCCCACCAAGGCGGTTCACCGGTCGACGAACAGGGTCACGCCGCTCTCGGGCCCGATCGCGCACCCGTAGGTGTCCTCGGACCGGATCTTGTTCTTCCGGTCGAGGGTCCGGTGGACGAGCTCCGCCCGGCCGTCCTCGTACAGCGCGAGCCGGACGTGGTCGAGCGCCACCCCGACCGTCCGATCGACCACCATCGCCGACGCGGTGGTCCACAGGAACGCGACCGGGTTGCCGATCGCGCCCTTCGGGACCGCCTCGTACCGGTCGATCGTGAACCCGGTGATCGACGGCGGGGCCGGCGCGCTGTCGACCAGGCAGTGCTCGGCGTGGATCACCACCCGGACCGCGTCGCCGGCCTCGAGTGCCATGATCAGGGCGTCGTAGGTCGGGACCGGCTCGGCCGCGCGGGCGGCGGACAACGCGAGGATCAGCATCCGCCGCGACTAACCGCTCGTCACCGCCGGGGGTACCCCGACCTCGTCGACGAGGCCCCGGGTCGCCGCGCGCCACGCGTCCGACGCGCGATCCCGCCACGACGAGACCGGCCCCGTCGGCCAGTCCCACGCGGCCTTCGCGTCGAAGAACCGCACGAACAGGTCGATCACCGGCACCGGCGACCCGAGCTCGGCGATCAGCTGCTGGTTCGCCCGGACCTGCTTCTGGCGGCCGATCCGGACCACCTCGCGGACGTCGATCCCGAGCACCCGGAACTGCGGCTCGAGCTCGCGCAGGGTGGCGAGCTGGTTCCAGTACGCCGAGAACTCCCATCCCCACAGGTCGATCGCCTCGGCGGTCGACATCCCGGTCAGCAGCTTCGGCAGGTGGAGCACGCCGAGGGCCACGTGACGGGCCTCGTCGCGCTCGTACAGCGCGAGCAGGTCGCACAGCACCGGCTCGACCTTCGCCGCCCGGATCAGGTGGAACAGCGCGAGCGCCATCGGCTCGATCATCAGCTGCATCCCGACGAGCTTCTTCGCCAGGGTGTTCGCCCGCAGCGTGTCCGACAGGACCCGGGTGGTGTGCGGACCGAGCCCGCGCGGCACCGGCCCGAG
>JBEBJW010001407.1:0-2295 GCA_040079715.1 Myxococcota bacterium
ACGGGGTGCCGGTCGCGCTGCTCGAGGCGATGGCGGCCGGGCTGCCGGTGGTGTCGACCGCGGTGTCGGGGATCCCGGAGCTGGTCGACGACACCGTCGGGTGGCTGGTCCCGCCGGACGACCCGCACGCGCTCCTCGGCGCGCTCCGGGCCGCGTGCGGCGACCGATCCGCGCGGGTCGCCCGGGGACAGGCCGCGCGTCGGCGGATCCTGACCGAGGGGTGGACCGTGGATCGGCAGGTGGACGGGCTGCTCGCTGCGTTCCGCGTCTGAAACCGACGTGAGACCCGACGCGCGGCGGGGCTCGGCGGTGGATCCGCAGGGGTCCCGGCTCCCACCGCAGCGGTCCGTTGTGGCACGATGCACGGAGCATCGGACGTCGGCGCGTTCGAGCGGGGGCGGAGTGAACGAAGCGCTGGACAGCTACCTCCGAGCGACCTCCCGCGGCGCGGACCATCGAACCGCGGTCCGGGCCGCGGCGGAGCGGGTCGCGGCGAATCCGTGGCAGGTGGTGGAGAAGGCGGGGGCGCTGGCCCGCGCCCGTCGGTTCGTCGCGGACCGCGACCTCGGGCTGACCGCGAACCTGACGGTCGTGGACCCGGACCATCGGCTGGTGATCGCCCGGATCGACCGCGGTCAGACGTTCCCCGCGCTCGACCCGACCGGTCGGCGGGCCCGCGGCGCGTTCGACACGCCGATGGAGCTGGCGCGGCGGGTGGTCCGCGCGACGATCAAGGCGGTCGAGGGCGAGGTCCGGACCGGGCTCGACACGGCGTGCGGGACCGGCGCGTTCCTGCTGGCGATGACCGAGGCCGGGCTGCCCGAGGTGTACGGCACCGACGTGGACGAGGTGGCGCTCGAGGTCGCGGCGGTGGCCGTGCCGACGGCGCGGCTCGCGAAGGACGACGCGCTGCGGCACGGGCCCCTGTGCGACGTGGTGTGCGGCAACCCGCCGTTCGTCCCCCCCGAGCGCCAGGACAAGGCCCTGCGGCTCGAGCTGCGGCGGCGGTTCCCGTGGCTGCACGGCCGGTTCGACCTCGTGATCCCGTTCGCGTCGACCGCGGTGGACCGGGTGCGGCCCGGGGGCGCGGCCGGGCTCGTGCTGCCGTACCCGTCGCTGGTCCAGCCGTACGGGACCGTGCTGCGGCGCCGGTGGGTGTCGAAGCACCGGATCGCGACGCTGGTGGGGCCGGTGCCGTTCCCGGGCGCGGCGGTCGAGATCGGCGTCGTGGTGTTGGTCGCCGACCGGGGTCCGGCGCCGCTGCCGTCCGGGGTGGTGCCCGAGGAGCTGATGCGGCTCGACACCGTCCCGCTCGACCCCACCCTGTCGCCCGGAGACGTGGACCTCGTCGACCAGATCCGCGCCCGGAGCGCGCCGCTCGGGAGCCTCGCGTGGGTCGACACCGGGCTCGTGGCGCACGGGCCGGAGGGCGGCAAGGCGGCGCTGATCCACGACGCACCGGGCGGCGGGCGGGTCCCGTACGCCGACGCGAAGGAGTTCTTCGCCGGTCAGCGCCGGTGGCTCGAGTACCGCCCCGGGGCGATGCACCGGGCGAAGAGCCCGGCGCTGTTCGAGCCGCCGAAGATCGTGATCCAGCGGCTGCGCGGTCGCGGTCCGGTCCGGGCGGCGGTCGACCGGCAGGGGACCTACGTGGGGCACACCTGCACCGTGGTGGTCCCGCGGGACCGCCGGGTCGACGTGGACCGGCTGTGCACCTTGCTGACGAGCCCGATCGTCGACGGCCTGGTGCGGATCGAGCGCGGCCAGCGGCTGGACCTGTACCCGCGGGACGTGGCGGCGATCCCGATCCCCACCCAGTGGCTCGACGACCCGTCGGTGCCGCTGGAGACGGCGTACGGCCTGCGCCCCGACCAGGTGAAGCGGCTCACGTCGATCGCTCCTCGGTGACAAGGGCGAGTCGCCGGCAGTTCTTCGACCCGCGGTTCCGGTTCGACGACGACTGGACCTGGACGTTCGGCTGGCTGTTCGCGCAGGCGCTGGTGCATCGATGGCGCGCGCGGGGCGCGGGGTTCCGCGAGGAGCTGGGCGAGATCCTGCTCCGCTCGGGGTGGCAGGACGTCGAGGGCCTCGGGCGGGACGCGCTCGGCGCCGACCTCCGGGATCCGGGCTTCGGGTCGTCGCTGTCCGAACGGGCGCTGCCCGGCTGACCGCCCAGCTGCTCGCGCGCGGCTCCTGCCCGGCGTGCGGAGCCGGGCGCATCACCCCGACCGCCGTCGCCCCAGCGCTGCCTGGGTGGAATTCATCTTCGCCCCGGACTTCGTCGGGCGAAGCTGA
>JBEBJW010001408.1:0-2293 GCA_040079715.1 Myxococcota bacterium
GAGCCGCCGCTCGAACTCGTCGGCCCGGGACCCCGCCCACACCGCGTGGGTGTGGCACTCGACCAGCCCGGGGAGCCCCACGCAGCCCGCCCCGGACACGGTCCGCTCGGCCGGGGGCGCCGACGACGACGGGCCGACCCACGCGATCGTCGGGCCGTCGAACGCGACCGCGGCGTCGCGGATCACCCCGAGCGGGCCCTCCCCCGCCGTCGGGTCCATCGTGAGCAGGACGTCGATCCCGGTGATCCGCGTGGACACGCCTACAGCACCGCGCCGGGCTCGATCCGCGCTCCCTTGTGCACGATCACGATCCCGTCCCGGACGCACCACTCGTCGTGGTCCTCGTCCGGACGGTCGACCGCCCCGTGGATCACCGCGCCGGCGCCGATCCGAGCGTTCTTGTCGATGATCGCCCGCTTCACCGACGCCCCCTCCCCGATCCCGACCGGGATCCGGCCGGCGGCGATCACCCGCTCCCGGCGGTCCTCGACCTCGTAGAAGTCGGCGCCCATCACGATCGAGTCCTCGACCCGCGACCCCGGCAGCAGCCACGACCGCTGGCCGATCACCGAGTGGACCACCCGCGCGCCGTGCAGCAGGCACCCCTCGGCGACCAGGCTCCGCTCCATCCGCGCGTCGCGGAAGATCGTCGGCGGCAGGAACCGGGCCCGGGTGTAGATCGGCGCCTCCGGGACGTAGAACCGGAACGGCGGGAAGTCCTCGCACATCATCAGGTTCGCCTCGTAGAACGCCTTGATGGTGCCGATGTCCTCCCAGTAGTCCTTGAACAGGTACCCCGCGACCCGCCGGCTCTCGAGCGCCTTCGGCAGGATGTCCTTGCCGAAGTCGAGGTGCTCGCCGCGGCTGAGCTCCGCGATCAGCGCCTCGATCTTGAACACGTACACGCCCATCGACACGAGGTGGTCCCGATCGGTGCCCCACCGCTCCTTCAGCTCGGGCGGAGTGCGCAGCGCGGACAGGTCCTCGTCGTCGGTCGGCTTCTCGCGGAACGCGCTGACCAGGCCGTCGCCGTCGACCGCCAGCACCCCGAACCCGGAGCAGTCGTGGCGGTGGACCGGGATGCACGACACGGTGATGTCGGCGTCCTGCTCCTCGTGGTACTTGACGAACTCGTCGTACGCCATCCGGTACAGGTGATCCCCGCTCAGGATCAGCACGTGCTCGACGCCCTCGCGGGCCAGCCGATGAACGTGCTTGCGGACGGCGTCCGCGGTACCCTGGAACCAGTCCCCGCCCGGATCGTCCCGCTGCTCGGCGGCGAGCACCTCGACGAACCCGTTGGTGAACATGTCGAACCGGTAGGTGCGAGCGATATGGGCGTTCAGCGACGCGGACTGGAACTGGGTCAGCACGAAGATCTCGCGCAGGCCGCTGTTGATCGCGTTCGACAGCGGGATGTCGATCAGCCGGTACTTGCCGCCGAGCGGCACCGCCGGCTTGGCGCGGTTCTTGGTCAGCGGGAACAGCCGCTGTCCACGTCCTCCTCCGAGCACCACGGTCATGATCCGGCCGTTCACGGTCGCCACGAGAGACCCCCAGGTGGGCGACAGTATCGTAGTGCGATGGTCGCCGTCGCTGGGTTGTCGATCGCGACCCACGGGTGCACGGCGTTGTGCAACGGTCCGGGGTGCGAGGACTTCTACCCCCTCGGGCGCCTGTCGGTGCTGCCGGGGGTGTCGACCGCCGGGCCGCTCGACGCGTGGGACGACGCGATCGCGCGGATCGACGGCTTGGACGCGGACGGCGCGGGGTGGAGCGTCGCGCCGCTCGGGGGCGAGGCGGTGATCCTCGGCGAGCCGACGGCCGATCCGAACCGGGTCGTGACCACGACCGCGCCGGACGGCGTGACCGTCGCGTCGATCGCGCCCGAGGGGTGGGTCGCGTCGGTGGTGAGCGCGTTCGGGGCGTCGGTGGTGGCCGAGCCGACCGGTCCGGCGGGGGACGAGGCCGCGACGTTCGACCTGTGGGTGTCGGCTCCGGACGCCGGATACGGCCGCGGCGCGCTGTACCTGTTCCGCGACGCCGAGGCCGACCGGGCGGTGGACCTCGCCGGCGCCGAGCTCACGCTGTTCAGCGACGACCAGTCGCCGGACGACGGGTTCGGGACCCGGATCACGGTCTGCGCCGACCTGACGGCCGACGAGCGCATTCTGTTGCGCGCCAAGGTCGCCGCACACCCACAGCGTTATGTGGCGCAGGAATGGGTGCACGTCTCGCAGGCACCGGTGCTCGAGCGGGCGGGTGGCGACTCGATGCGCGCAGCCCTCCGGGG
>JBEBJW010001409.1:0-2293 GCA_040079715.1 Myxococcota bacterium
CTTCTTGCCCGGAACAGCGCCATGAAGCGCCTCGATGCTAGCGCGCCCGGCGTTGAGCACGAATAGCCGATCGACGACCTCATCCTCGAAGTATTCCAGCGCTTTGCGTCCGGCCTCGGTGTCGGGGGTGGTGTAGGGCGGAACTGCGATGTCGGACCAGCCGTAGGCGTCGAGCACCGCCTGGTCCAGGTCGATGTGGAGAAGGCGGAGGGCAACGACCTCGGGATCGGTGTCGGTGCTATCCTTGAGGCGGTTGTAGCAGCGCGTGAGACCGATCTCGTGGCCGACGAGAAACGCCCGGCGGGCCTGCTCCAGGCGATTTCCCATCTCTTCCAGCGGCATGACGACGGTTCGAGGGTCAGCCGTGGGGAATGGAAACGTCCGGAAGCAATCATCAGCGATGTAGCGTGGATCGCTTTTCATCGACGACGCGAGAAGAATCGCCCAAGTCGCGTGCACCCGGGATTGCAGCACCGCAAGGGCCGAGTTGCTCTGAAGCGCCAAAACGTAAAGAGCGTGAGAATACACGCGCTGAGTCGGCTGCCATGAGAACAGAAGGTGCTTGGATACCTGGGAGGTGACGAGGCACCGAGGGAACGGCCTAACCGCCTCGTACAAGCCCGGCGCCACCTCACCAAAGCGCCACCAGAACTTTCGCCGTACATCCCGGTTGTCCAGGTCGCGGGATGGCTTCACCTTCTCCCGAACGATGGCCAGCAGGTCCGGCCAGCGCTCGGCCTCCTCCAGCGACATCGTCCCGAAGTTGATCACGTACCGATCGAAGCCCTGGTCCGGGTTGGTGTTGACCTCCTCCCCGCCCAGGTACGGGAAGATCCGCTCCGCGTTCCGCGGGTCCTTCGCCACCAGCGCGTCCCGCTCCGCCGGCGTCAGCGTGAACCCCATGCCGAGCACGTAGCTCCCGACGAACGCCAGCCCAGCGTTCGCCGCCAGCTTCACCGGATCCGGCCGCTCCGGCTTCCCCCGCAGCCGGCTGTCGATCGCCGGCACCACCCGCTCGTCCAGCACCCGCTCCCGCACGGCCTGCACCGTGCTCCCCTTCGCCAGGTGCACCACCGACACCGTCACGTTCGCCGTACCCGGCCACGGCATCGACCGGGTTCCGGCGCTGATCTCGAACCCGTCCGCGACCAGCCGCTGCAACCCGGTCGCCCGGGTGTCCCCCTGCGCGATGGTGTTGGTGGCGATCAGCCCGATCGTCCCGTGCGAGCCCAGCAGCCCGGCCGCCCGCCGGAAGAAGTGGGCCGACAGGTCCGCGTTCCCGTGCGCCCCCTCGTGCACGGCCTGGAGCCACTCGATGTACCCGGGGCCGCCCGCCTCGAGCACCCCGTTCTTGCCCGCGAACGGAGGGTTCCCGACGAACGCCTCCATCCACGCCACCCCGTCGGTCCGCTCCCCCGCGAGCGGGTCCGGCCGCTGGGCCCAGAACACCTCCGGGAACTCCGCCATCCAGTGGAACACCGGGATCCGCTCCCGGATCGCCTCAGACATCACCCGCAGCTCGTCCGGGACCGGCCCATCGCCGGCCAGCCACGCCCGCACCAGCTCCATCCGCCGGAGCCGCTCCTTCTCGCGGTCCCTGTCCTTCTCAGCCGAGAAGAACGCCCCCACCACCAGGTCGCCCACGATCCGGACCGGCTCCAGCGCGTCCTCGGCGTCCCGCAGCAGCCGCACCTTCTCTCGCCAGTCCGCCGGGCTCGTCGCGTCCGCCAGCTCCAGGATCCGCTGCCGGTCCACGATCGCCTGGTCCAGCACCTCCTGCAGCAGCGCCGACACGAACGTCAGCTGCTTGCTCGGCTTCCAGTGGAACGACTGGATCTGCTCCAGATCGAGCCCCACCAGCGAGTCCCCGTGCCGCAGCGCGTGGTCCACGAACGTGAACGGCAGGTCCCGCGCGAGGGTGACCAGCCACAGCGACAGCTTCGCCAGGGTGACCGCGAGCGGGTTCTTGTCCACCCCGTACAGGCACCGCTGGGCCACCAGCCGGCGGGCGTGGTTCACTACGTCCTCGTGGGCGTCGGCCACCCACTCGAGGCGCCCCTCCCGAGTCCAGGCCGCCACCAGCTGGTCCGCCAGCCACCGGCAGGCCTCCACCAGGAACGCGCCCGACCCCATCGCCGGGTCGCAGATCTTCAGCTCCAGCAGCCGGTCGGACGCCGGCTCCGGCCCCATCGCCGCCACCAGCGGGCCGAGCGTCCGGCTCACGATCGGGGTGGTGAGCGACCGCGGGGTGTAGTGCGAGCTCGTCCGCCGCCGCTCGGGGGTCGGCTGGATC
>JBEBJW010001410.1:0-2292 GCA_040079715.1 Myxococcota bacterium
AGGCGGGGACCGTGCTCCAGTGGGTGGTGGCGATCAGGTCGTCGCAGGTCAATCCGGCGACGCGCGGGCGGGTGGTCCGATCGAGCTGGTCGAACGCCGAGGTGTCGACCGACGCGACCGACGTGGGGACGAGGCCCGCAGCCGGCCACAGCACCGCGAACGACGGGGCGGTGGCGGCCACCTGGACCGCGAGCACGATCGTGGTCCCGTCGGCGTCCGGAGACACCGAGATCCGGGTGGCGGGGCTCGACGACGGGTCCGCGGACGGCGGCCCGACGATCGCGGGGCCGGAGGCGGAGGCGAGGGACACGGCGAGGAGGATCGGCACGCGGATCGGTATCCCCGGCGGGGGTCGCGGGCGTCACCACACCGCGGTGTAGTCGATCCGCGCGAGATCCCACCCGGATCCGTACACGTGGACCCTGCGGGTCGGGGCGCCGTCCGGCCCGATCAGCGCGCCGCCGGCGTGGGTCCACGCGAGGATGCTGCCGGCGAGGTTCTCGACCGAGAGCCCGTGGTCGCGCTGGGTCGAGGCCCACAGCCCGCTCCGGTACCCGATCGTGCAGTAGGCCACCAGCGTCTTGCCGGCGTACGCCGCCGGATCGGCCTCGACCGCCGCCGCCGGGATTGCCCCCGGGAGGGTCGACACCGCCCGCTCGGCGGGCTCGCGGACGTCCACCAGCACGAGCGGGGCGCCGCGGGCCAGCGCGTCCCGAAGGGTCGGGGCGTCGATCTCGGGCACCCCCGGGAACTCGCGGCGATAGTCGGCGTACATCGAGTCGATTCGGGCGATTCTGGCCGCGTCGTTCAGGGGAGGGACCCCGCCGAGGCCGAACCACGCCGTGCCGGCCACCGCCACCGCCGCCGCCGTTCGTCCGAGCCAGCGCATCCCGCCCCCGTACCGGCTCCGTAACGGGGTCACGGGACCTCGTGGTCCGGCGTCCGGCCCGGGCGACCGATCCACCCGCGGCGGGTCCGCTCGGCGAGGCGTCGGTCCCACGACCGGCGGGGATCGGCCCGGACCGCGGCCTCGGCCCACTGGAACCGCTCGATCGGGTCACGGGTGGCGATCGCGCGGGCGTGGGCGTCGGCGGCGAGACCGACCGCGGCGTCCCACACGACCGCCTCGCGGGTGTCCCAGTCCCGCGCGTGCTCGAGCTCGCGGATCCGGTCGAGCAGCGCTTCGCCGTCCCGGACCCCGATCGCGGCGCGGTGGGCGAAGCACCGGGCGATCGCCCGGGCGACGGGGGGGCGGTTCCCGGCGCGCCAGTCGCCCGACCGCGTCCGGTGGCGGAGCGCGAGGGTCCACGCGCCCTCGGCGTCGTCGCACCGGCCGGCCTTCGCCTCGGTCAGCGCACGGCCCTTGTCGTCGAGCGCGAGCCGGGCCATCTCGTCGCGGGACACGACCCGGATCAGCCCGGGCAGCACGACCTCGCCGCGGGCGAACACCGGCGACTCCGGGAGGGCGGCGCGACCGGCGGCCTCGATCGCGGGGACCACGCCGTCGTCGTCGAACAGGACCAGGCCGAGGTCGTAGAACCCCTCGGGCACCCCGTCCGGGATCTGGGGCGAGAACCGGCCGTGGAACACCTCGCCCGGCCGCCACTGCGCGATCGGCACCCAGTCGTACGCCGGGGGCAGGTCCCAGCTCGCGACGACGCCGTCCGGGCCGGCGAGAAACGCCACCAGCCGGAACCGCCGGGCGGGCCCCCGGTCGACGCCGAGCTCGACGTACACCCCCGAGCCGGCCGCGATCTCGGGGCTCGGCACGTCGATCCCCCGGACCGCCACGCCGTTCGCGAACCGGATCGGGACCGACGGGCCGGTCCAGCCGTCGTCGAGGAGCAGGTCCCGCCGAAGGAACTGGCCGCCGTGGGGCGGGTCGCCGTAGCCCGGGATCTCGACGTACCCGGCGCGGAACGCGGGCACGCCGTTCAACGCCGCGCCGGTCGCTGCGTGGGCGTGGGCCATGTCGAACGGGCGGTCGCCGAACAGCTCGTGGCGGACCACGTCCGGGTCGTTGCCGTACAGCGCGAACGGCAGATCGACGAGGCCGCGGGTGTCGCGGATCCACGCGAGGTCGCCGCCGAAGTACAGCATCCCGCCCATGTCGTGGTCGACGATCCGGGGGCGCCGATCGAGCTGGAGCCGCCGCGCGACGCCGAGCCAGTGATCGAGGCGCTGCTCGACCGCGGCCGGGGTGACCTCGGGGTCGCGCGCGTACCGGGCGACGTACAGGCCCTGGGGCAGCGCCGCGAGGGCCGCGCCCGCCTTCACCGATGCCGCCAGCGC
>JBEBJW010001411.1:0-2290 GCA_040079715.1 Myxococcota bacterium
AGTGGCGCCCGGCGCGGTGGTCACCGCCGACTGGAACGTCCGGCCCGACGGGATCTGCTGGAGGAACCCGACGCCGAGGTCGACCCCGCCGCCGAAGCACTCCGGCCGGAACACGACCGCGCCGGACGGCATCGCCGGGGCGGCGGCGGGCGCTTCGGGGCCGACCATGGACGCCGCGGGCAGCAGCGCGAGCAGGGCGAGGACGGGACGGCGCATCGGGACCTCCAGCAGTTCGTGACGATGGCCCAACGTCGGCGCGACGGCGGCCCTTACACCCGCGTGATCCGAGGGCGGCGACTCCGGTCCGACGAAGGTAAGCTGCGGGACGGAGACGGATCGATGGGTGAACGGATCGCGCAGGGGCTCGTGAGGCGGACGATCACAGGGCGCCAAGGAGGGTTCACGGGGGCGGCCGGGTGGCTCGCGGTGGCCCTCGCGGCGGTGGCCGGCTGCGGCAACGAGGGCGGGTTCACCTACCTCGCGCCGAAGATCGCGGTCCTGCCGGAGTCGCTGTCGTTCGGCGAGGTCGTGGTCGACGGCGAGCCCGGCGTCGCGTCGCTGTACGTGACGAACGAGGGCGCGGACGACCTGTCGGTCGACGTCGAGTCCACGGACGCCGTGTACACCGTGGTCGGTGAGCCGCACCTCGATCTCCCGCCGAACGAGAGCGCCACGATCGACCTCGCGTTCGCGCCGGTCGCGCTCGGGCAGGTCGACGCCGCGATCGTGCTGAACTCGAACGACGTCGAGAACCCGCGGGTCACCGTCCCGGTCACCGGGGTCGGTCGGGTCCCGTACGCGCCGGAGATCGAGATCGACCCCGCCACCGTGACCTGGGGCGGGATCGATGTCGGCGACGACGCGTTCGAGGCGTTCGTGATCCGGAACGTGGGCGACGCGGACCTCGTCCTCGGCAGCGTGACCCAGACCGGGGCCGGCACGTTCTCGCTCGACACGGACCCGTCCGGCGCGACGATCCCCCCGGGGCAGGGCCGGAACGTGATCGTCACCTACCGCCCGGTCCAGCCGGACGGCGACTCCGGCGCGGTCGTGATCCCGTCGAACGACGCCGACGAGAATCCCGTCGAGGTCGCGCTCGAGGCGAACGGCGGCGGCGACTACCAGTACCCGGTCGCGATCATCGACTGCCCGGGGTCGGTCGACCTCGCCGGTCCCGAGCTGGTCGACCTCGACGGGTCGGCGTCGTACGATCCGCTCGGCGGGCCGCTGACGTACGCGTGGTCGGTGGTCCGGCGGCCGGCGGCGGCGGATCCGGCCCGGCAGGTCGACCCGGACGACCAGGCGGTCGGGCAGCTCCTGCTCGACGCGGCCGGCACGTGGGAGATCGATCTGCAGGTCGTGTCGGACGCCGGGGTCCCGAGCGTGCCCACGAAGTGCGTGATCGACGCGGTGCCGATCGACGCGCTGCACGTCGAGCTGTCGTGGAACGGGGCGACGAGCGACCTCGATCTGCACGTCGCGCAGGACGGCGGGGCGCTGTACGTCGTGCCGGACGACGTGTGCACCTGCAACGCGAACCCGGACTGGGGGGTGGCGGGCGACCTCGACGACGACCCGCGCCTCGACGCGGACGACATCTCCGGGTTCGGGCCGGAGAACGTGAACCTGTTCCGCCCGGCCGACGGCACGTACCTCGTCCGGGTCCACCACTTCGACGACGGCGACGACGGCGACGTGACCGCGAACGTCAGCGTGTTCACCGACGGGGCGCTGGCCTGGTCGGGGTCGAAGGTGCTCGCGCGGAACGAGGTGTGGGAGGTCGGGCAGGTCAACTGGCCGGACGCGACGTTCGGCGTGTCGACCGAGCCGCTGTGGGACGCCGGCGGCGTCCGGGAGTGCCGATGAGACGCGCAGCGCTGTTCCTCGGGGTGGTCGCCGGCTGCGGCGGGCCGGACACCTCGTTCACCACCCTGACCCCGATCCTGTCGGTCGCGCCCGAGCGGCTGGACCTCGGCGAGGTCGGGCTGCCGGTCGTCGGCACCGGCGAGGTGTACCTGTCGAACACCGGGCTCGCGAAGCTCCAGGTCGACGCGGTGTTCGAGGGCGGCGGCGGCGTGTACGCGATCGAGCCGTCGACGTTCGAGATCCCGCCGGACGAGCAGGCGACGCTCGTGGTCACGTTCGACCCGACCACCTACCGGACCTACGACGGCCGGATCGTGCTCACCAGCAACGACGCAGACCACCCGACGGTGTACGTCCCGGTGACCGGCAAGGGGGCGGACCTACCGTACCCGCAGATCGCGATCCGCGACGCCGACGAGCGGCT
>JBEBJW010001412.1:0-2289 GCA_040079715.1 Myxococcota bacterium
GTCCTCGGTCACCGGTGGCTCGACCGGTCGGCGCGGCGGGAGCGGAACGAGGCGTACCTCGCGACCCTCGGATCGGATCCGGGCGCCGGCTCGACGGCGCGATAGACTCGCGGGATGCCCGCGGCCGTCGTCCGGTTGACCGAGCGGAACCTCGAGTCCACGTCTTCGCGGACCCCGTACCTGCTGGTGCGGGTCGGGCTCGGGATCCCTGCGTTCCACCGGGGCCTGGCGGAGTACTTCGACAGCCGGTTCCGGGGCGCGTTCACGTTCGGGGTGATGTCGCGGGCGGACTGGTCCGTGCCGCGGCTGACCGAGCTGTTCCACAGCGCGGTCGGGCGGCTGCGCGGCGGGGTCGGCGACGGGTACTACCTGTTCGAGGCGGGGCTCGTCGTCGGGCACCACGTGGGCGCGACCCGCCCGCCGACGGTGTCGTACGGGGCGGACGCCGAGGGCGAGGCCGTCAAGCAGCGGATCCTGTCGACCCCGCTCGGGTCGGATCGGCTGTCGAGCCCGGACCTCGAGGCCCTGCGGCAGCTCGTCGCGTACTTCGAGCCGATCGTCGAGCGCAAGCAGCGGGCGTCCGGGTTCGGGTCGGAGTGGGTGACCGACGGCCACGAGCCGCCTCCGCCGCCTCCGCCTCCGCCGCGGCAGCCGAAGGAGACGACCGGGCCGGATCCGTCGGACCCGTACGTGATCCTCGGGATCACCGCCGCCGCGACCGACGACGAGGTCAAGACCGCGTACCGCACGCAGATGAAGCTGAACCATCCGGACAAGGTCGCGCACCTGAGCCCCGCGCTCCAGGCGTTCGCGCAGCAGCAGACGCTGGTGGTCAAGGGCGCGTACGACGCGATCCTGGCCCGGCGACGGGGGGGTTGATGGCGAGACCGGTGTTGCTCGGGCACCGCGCGATCCGCGGGGACGACGGCCGCTACGGGCGCGGAGACCCGGTCACGATCGACGTCGACGCGCTGGTCCGCCACGCGTTCGTGTGCGGCGCGAGCGGGTTCGGCAAGACGGTGTTCTCGAAGGGCCTGGTCGAGGAGGCCGTGCTCGCCGGCGTCCCGGTGGTGGCGATCGACTTCAAGGGCGATCTCGCCTCGCTCGCGCTGATGGGCGACCGGGTGAACCCGGAGGTGCTGGGCGCGGTGTTCGGGGCGGACGCCCCGGCGGTCGAGGCGGAGTACGCGGCCGGGATGCGCGACCGGGTCGACCCGGTGCGGGCGGCGGCGTACGCGGCCAAGGCCCACGTGCGGGTGTTCACCCCGAACTCGAGCCTCGGGCGGCGGGTGGCGCTGTCGGCCCTGCCGTCGTTCCCGGAGCAGCCGGCGAACGCGCTCGAGCGGGAGGAGCGCGACGAGCTGATCCAGGCGCTGGTCCACGGGTTCGCGTTCGGGATGTACGGCTCGCCCGCGGCGGTGAAGAAGAACGAGCCGGCGGTGAAGGTCGTCGAGGAGCTGGTCCGGTGGTGCGCGAACCGGGGGGAGTCGCTCGACGGGGCGGCCGGGATCGCGCGGGTGCTCGAGCTCGTGACGAACCCGCCGGTCGACGCGATGGGCGGGATGTCGCTCGACGACTACCTGCCCACGCGGGACCGGCAGCGGCTGATGCAGAAGCTGAACAGCCGGCTGCTCGGGGCGGAGCGCACCCGGTACGAGGGGCCGCGGCTGTCGGTCGAGACGCTGCTCGGCGACGTGCCGGAGGGCAAGACGCCGCTGTCGGTCGTGTACCTCGGCCACTCGAGCGACTTCGCGGAGCAGTCGTCGGTGCTGGCCCAGCTGTGCGCGGACATCTACCGGTGGATGCGCCGGACCGGCGGGAGCAACGGGGTGCGGCTGCTGCTGTACGTGGACGAGCTCGGCGGGGGCGACGCGAAGCACGCGTTCTACCCGTCTGCGCCGCACAACCCGCCGTCGAAGGCCCCGCTGAACCTGTTGGTCCGCCAGGGGCGCTCGGCCGGGGTCGCGACGCTGCTGGCGACCCAGAACCCGGTGTCGGTCGACGTCCGCGGCCTCGGGAACATCAACACCTGGGCGGTCGGTCGGTTGACCCGGAAGAACGACCACAGCCGGATCGAGGACCTGCTGGCGCGGCTGCCGGAGGGTCCGCAGAAGGGGGCGGAGCTCGTGAGCCAGCTCCCGCAGCACGTGTTGCTGACCACCAGCGACGCGCTCGACGGGCCGGTGCTGGTGTACGAGCGGTGGCTGTACAGCGTGCACCGGCAGCTGTCGCCGGCGTCGGTCGGGGCGATCTCGGCGCTGACCGATCCCCGCCCCGTCGACCCAGCCC
>JBEBJW010001413.1:0-2287 GCA_040079715.1 Myxococcota bacterium
CGGGGGTGGATCCCGGCTCCGCCCGGGACATATTGCCGCGGAGGTCGGGACGCCACCCGGAGCTCCCCGCGGGCGGTCGGACCCGCGGATCCCCAGAACGGACCCGCGCGCGACCCACCTCCGCGCCGGTCGGCTCGGGCGTTCGCGATCGCGGCGCCACCCACGCACGCGGCGCCCCCGCCGGGGGTACACTGCCCGGCCATGCTGCTGTGGTTCACCGTCGCCCAGGCCGAGGATCCCGCCCCCGTCGACCCTGTCGGCGAGGACGTCGGCGAGGACGTCGGCGAGGACGTCGGCGAGGACGTCGGCGAGGACGTCGGCGAGGACGTCGGCGAGGAGATCGTGGTCACCGGGACCCGCACCGAGCACACCCTCGGCGACTCCCCCGTCGCGACCGAGGTGATCGATCGCGCGACGATCGAGGCGTCCGGGGCGGTCAGCGCGGTCGACCTGCTCGAGCGCGCCACCGGCGTGTCGGTCGTCCGCGACGTGTTCGGGTCGGCGATCGCACTCCAGGGGATGAACCCCGACCACACGCTGGTCCTGGTCGACGGGCAGCGCCTGGTCGGCCGCAAGGAGGGGATCCTCGATCTGGCGCGGATCGACGCCTCGCGGATCGAGCGGATCGAGATCGTGAAGGGCCCGGGGTCGACGCTGTACGGCTCCGACGCGATGGGCGGCGTGATCAACATCGTCACCCGCGACCCGCGCGGGACCGACGCGTCGATCGACGTCCGCGGCGGCCAGCTCGCCACGTTCGACGCCACCGCCGCGCTCGACGCGAAGGCCGGCCTGGTCGGCAGCCGGAGCACGCTCGCCTGGCACACCGCCGACGCGTACGACCAGGACCCGGACACCGCCGCGACCGACGGCGTCGCGTACGACACGGTCGAGGCGAGCCAGAAGCTGACGTTCGACCTCACCCCGGACGACCGGCTGACCGCGAGCGCGTCGTACCTGGCCCGCGGGACGAAGGCGATCGAGGAGCAGGTCGCGGGGACCGTCGCGGCGCGGTTCGACCGGAACAACCTGCTCGAGGAGCTCCAGGCGTCGGTGTCGAACCGGTGGGTGGCGTCGGCGACGAGCACCCTGACGACCACGCTGTACACGACGGTGTTCCGCGACCAGTTCTTCTACGACCAGGCCGCGTCGAACCAGCTCGACCAGTACGAAGACAACCGGCAGATCCTCGCCGAGCTCGAGGTCCAGTACGACCAGGTCCTCGGCCCGCACGTCGTCACGGTGGGGGCGGAGGGGTTCCGCGAGGACTACCGGTCCCCCCGGCTCGAGGCGGTGGACGGGCGCGGCGCGCGGAGCCGCGGCGCGGTGTTCGCCCAGGACGAGTGGACGGTGGTGGAGGACCGGGTCGACCTGCTGCCCGGCGTGCGCGTCGACGCCGACAGCCTGTTCGGCACGGCGCCGACCCCCCGGCTCGCCGCCGCGTGGTTCGTCACCGACGCGTTCACGGTCCGGGGCAACGTCGGGCTCGGGTTCCGCGCGCCGGAGTTCAAGGAGCTGTACCTGACGTTCGAGAACCCGGCCGCCGGCTACGTGGCCGAGGGCAACCCGGATCTGCGCCCGGAGCGGTCGACCGGCGCGACCCTCGGGGCGGACCTCGATCTGGACGCGGCGACGCTCGCGGTCCAGGCGTTCGACAACGAGATCCGCGACCTGATCGACTACGCCGAGTACGACCCGCCCCAGTTCTCGGCGACCCAGTACTTCCGGCTCCAGAACGTCGGGCTGGCGCGCACCCGCGGCCTCGACGCCTCGGCGACGCTGCGCCCGGTCGACCCGGTGTCGATCCGCGGCGGCATCCAGCTGCTCGACGCCCGGAACCTGACCCCGGACGACCCGGCGGAGGGGCTGCCGCTCGAGAACCGCGCCCCGGTGTCGGCGACGTTCGGCGCGTCGATCGCCCACGACGCGACCGGGCTGCGGCTGACGGTCGACGGGGTGTGGACCGGGGACCGCGCGTTCTACGAATACGACGAGGACGACGTGATCACCGTGGTCGCCGCGGACGCGATCGTGCTGCTCGACGCGCGGATCGGGTGGACCCTCGCCGACGGGCTCGAGGCCTCGCTCGGCGCGGAGAACCTGCTCGACGCCGGCGACCCGGACCACAACCAGGTCAAGCCGCGGTGGGTGTACGCGGGGATCCGCGGGACGTTCTCCGCCCGCGGGCGTTGACCGCCGACATCGACCGCGACGGTCGCTACGGCGCGAGCCCCACGTCGCTCGCCTGGAGCGGGGGCGCAGACCGCTGGGGGGTGGGAACGGCGCC
>JBEBJW010001414.1:0-2285 GCA_040079715.1 Myxococcota bacterium
ACGACGTCGGGCGGGCGGGGAACGCAGCCGGTCGCGCGGGGAACTCCAGCAGCGAGGCGGGCTCGGCGGCGAGCAGCTCGTACGTCGGCTCGGCCCGGCGACCGCGGCTCGGGGCCCCGCCGCGGACCCACAGCAGGAACGGCGCCCCGTCGACGAGGTCCATCGTGACGAAGCACCCGTCGTCGGTGGCGACGAGCTCGTGCAGCACGACGAGGTTCGGGTGGTGGATGTCGGCGAGGGCCCGGAACTCGTGCTTCAGCCGGCGGAGCGTCAGGCCCGTGACGGTCCGGAGGGTCTTCAGCGCGACGGACACCCGCCGATCGCGGTCGAACGCCTCGTACACCACCCCGGTCGAGCCGGAGCCGAGGCGCCGTCCGAGCGCGTACCGGGGGGCGCCGAGGTCGTGCATCCGGCCATGCTACCCCGAGATGGCGATCGCGTCGGCCCCGCTTCGGGGGGCCGCCGTCGAGGATCCGAGCTAGATGCCCCTCTCTCTCTCGCACCGGCGAGAGACGCGTGGGATCGGGACATGGCGAGAGACCTGGCGTTCGTGCGCCGACTCCGTCGATCGCAGACGGACGCCGAGAGCCTTCTGTGGTCACGCCTCCGGAATCGTGCGCTCGGGCCGAAGTTCAGGCGTCAGGCTCCCTTCGGCCCGTACGTGCTGGACCTGTGGTGCGTCGGAGCGGGGCTGGCAGTGGAGATCGATGGCGCTCACCACCTCGAGCCGGCGCATGCCGCCTACGACGCGGAACGAACTGCTTGGCTCGAGACGCGCGGGGTTCGGGTGGTTCGCTTCCTCGATACCGAGGTACTCCTGGAGCTCGAGTCTGTGGTCCAGCGGATTGTGGACCTCCTTGGACGAGGAAGCCCCCCTCCCCTGGTGGGAGCGCATCCGATCTTCGGGTGTGCACGAGCTGGCGCCTCACCCTCCGCCCCGCTCCGAGGGTCACCCGCCCTTCGGGTCCCCGTACAGCGCCTCGATCAGCTCCGCCCGCAGCGCGTCCCCCTCCGGCAGGGTCGACAGCAGCCGCTCGCGCACCTGCCGGGCCCGACGCGGGTCCTCGAGCCGGTCGTAGGTCGCGGCGAGGTCCAGCCAATCGAGCGGGTCGTCCGGCAGCGAGCCCCACGGCACCTCCGCCGCCGCCAGCAGCTCGTCCCAGTTCCGGAGCGACACGTCGGTGTGCAGCCACAACGGCGCCGCGTACTCGACCCGGAGGTTGTCGTCGGTCACGAGCGGGGCGTCCCCGGCGAACGCCAGCGCCTGGTCGCGGTCCATCGCGTGGTGCGCGAGCAGGTCCATCGGGAACTGGATCTCGACCGACCGGAGCTCGGCGGCGACGTCCGGGTCGTCGAACAGCGGCCGGATCTTCGCGAGATCCGGGACCAGCGGCCGGTCCGACCCGAGCAGCACGAGGTCTGCCCCGCCGATCGCGACGATCACCTCGACGTACGGGTACACGTCGGCGAACGTCCGGATCAGGCCGCGGAGCTCGTCCGGACCCATCCCGTACAGTTGCACCCACTGGGCCCACACCCCGCCCGGCGCCAACCGGCTGTGCCCGAGGGTCCAGAACTCGCGGGTGAACAGGTTCGCGACCCCGGACAGGTACGGGTTCGACGGCTCGGAGATCACCAGCGGGTACGTCCCGGGCGCGGCGCGGAGCAGGTGGTTCCGCCCGTCGTTCACCACCACCGTCACCCGCGGATCGTCGAGCACCCGGTGGTTGTAGTCGTCGAACAGGCGGGCGGCCCGGACCACCGCCGGCTCGAGCTCGACGACCTCGATCCCGCCGATCCCCGGGATCCGGGTCGCAGCCCCGGCGGTGATCCCGCTCGCGAGGCCGATCACCAGCACCGGGTCCGGCCGGTCGACGTACGGCGCCGCCGCGAGCGCGACCAGCACCTGGGTCGGCAGGTCACCGGACGTCGAGGCGTCGACCTTGCCGTTGTTCGCGAGCCACAGGTGCCCGCTGTTGACGTTGGTCGCCACCGTCACGACCGACGACCGCCCCTCGTCGTAGAACTTCACCGCCTGCGAGCCGGTCGCGAACTTCTGCATCCCGGCGACGGTGTGGTCGTCGAACTGGCTGACGTACTGGTACATCCCGCCCGACATCCACAGCGGATCCCACGGGGCCCGGATCCCGAGCGCCGCCACCGCCGCCACCGCCGCGAGCCCCGCCGCCCACCGCCGATCGCGGAGCGCCACCGCGGCCCCGAGCGCGTTGACCGCGGCAGCGACCCCGATCGCCCCGCGCAGCCCGAGCCACGGCACGACCACG
>JBEBJW010001415.1:0-2284 GCA_040079715.1 Myxococcota bacterium
GGGTGGGGACCCTGGTCGCGTCGCTGCCGATCGACAGCGCGGGCAACTTCTTCACCACCGAGGACGTCGGGCTCCCCGGCGCGCCGCTCCAACCGGTGATCGTCGACCCGGACGGCGGGCGGGTGAACCAGATGCCGTGGGCGACCGAGTCGGCGGCCTGCAACCACTGCCACACCCCCGGGCTGCGGGTGGTGATGCCGTGATCGCGGCGGCGTTGGCGTTGACCGGGTGCGCGCCCGACCCGTCGGACCTCCCGGACGACGCTCCGGTGTGGCAGCTCGAGACCCCGGACGGCCTCGGCGAGCCGCTGGTGCCGGCGGAGAACCCGGCGACCCCCGAGAAGTTCGAGCTCGGGCGCCACCTGTTCTACGATCCGCGGCTGTCCGGGAACGGCACCCAGGCCTGCGCCACCTGCCACGACCAGGCCCTCGGGTTCGCCGACGGGGAGGTCACCCCGACCGGGTCCACCGGGACGGTGCTCGCGCGGAACAGCCCAGGGCTGGTGAACGTCGCGTGGGAGGCGACGTTGACCTGGCCGAACCCGCTGCTGACCACGCTCGAGGCGCAGCTCCTGGTCCCGATGTTCGGCGACGCGCCGGTCGAGCTCGGGATGAGCGGCCACGAGGACGAGATCCGCGCCCGGCTGGAGGCGGACCCGGTGTACGCCGAGCTCGGCGCGGCCGCGTTCCCCGACGCCGACCCGTTCGACCGGACCGCGCTGGTGGCCGCCCTGGCGACGTTCGTGCGGGGCCTCGCCTCGACCGACGCCCCGTACGACCGGTACGTCCAGGGCCGCGACCCGGACGCGCTGTCCGACGCGGCCCGGCGCGGGATGACCCTGTTCTTCTCCGAGCGGGCCGAGTGCTACCACTGCCACGGCGGCCCGAACCTGACCGCGTCGTTCGTCAACGCGACCTCCGCCGCTGCCCCCGACGCGTTCTTCAACACCCCGGGCTGTACAACGTCGACGGGGAGGGCGGCTACCCGGCCGACAACACCGGCCGGTACGAGTTCACCGGCGTCGACGCGGACATGGGGCGGTTCCGGGCCCCGTCGCTGCGGAACGTCGCGCTGACCGCGCCGTACATGCACGACGGCAGCGTCGCGACCCTCGCCGACGTGATCGACCACTACGACGCCGGCGGGCGGACGATCCCCGACGGTCCGAACGCCGGGATCGGCTCGGACAGCCCGTTCCGGTCGCCGCTGGTGTTCCCGCTCGGGCTGACCGACGGCGACAAGGCCGATCTGGTGGCGTTCCTCGAGGCCCTGACGGACGAGACGTTCATCACCGACCCGCGGTTCGCGGATCCGTGGTGACCGCGTCGTCGAGCGCGGGCGCGTGGATCGCGCGGTACACCCGCCAGCCGTTCGGGACGTCGTCGCCGTCGCTCCGGAGCCGGAGGTCCGACACGACGTCGCCGTCCGGCGCCCACTCGACCAGCCGGGCGCTCCGTCGGCCCCAGCCGCGGTCGAGGTTCGCGGTCCCGTCCTCGGTGTCGACGAACCCATAGACGCCGCGCACGTCGCCGGTGACCGGCAGCAGGTCGACGTTCCCGAGCGCGGACGAGAACAGCGGTCCGGTCGCGGTGTCGAACCGGACGCCGATCTGCTCGACCGTGCCTGCGTCGGGGTCCACCCGGTACCCGACGACCCGCGACATCCCGGCGGTCGCGTACACCCCGCCGTACGGGGTCCGCCCCCAGTCGCCGTTGTCGAACACCCAGATCGCGCCGTCGTCGGCGATCGCCGGGCCGTGCGGGTGGAACGGCCACCGGAACGGGTCGCCGACCGGGGTCAGCAGGTGCGGCCGGAGCGCGTCCGGCCACCCGTCGGGGTTCGCGAGGATCCACCGGACCTGGCCGGTCCCGTCGAGCGCCACCAGCGCGTCCTGGTGTCGGAGCGAGACCAGCACGCCGTCGTCGAGCGGGATCGCCGCGTTCGCGTGGGCCCAGTCGAACTCGTCGAACGAGAGGCGGTCGAGCGAGTCGAACCCGATCCGGAGCGGCCCGTCGGGGTCGGCGAACAACGCGGTGATCGACCAGTCGAACCGGACCGCGCCGTCGGCGTCGAACCCGACCACGTGCGGATCGTCGATCGGGGCCGGCCCGCACGAGGCGGTCGGCGCGTCGTAGTCGCACGCGAACCGGTCGGTGACGATCACCTGGGACGAGATCGTCAGGAACCCGCCGTCCACCGGAGTCAGCGCGTGGTTCATCGCCGGGACCGGCGTGCGGACCCAGTCGTCGGCGTCGAGGTCGTGGCGCGCCGCGCTCCATTCGGT
>JBEBJW010001416.1:0-2281 GCA_040079715.1 Myxococcota bacterium
CGTCGCCCCCGTCGACGGTGAGCTCGAGCGCCAGCACCTCGCCGAGGACGTACGCCCGCTCCGCGTCGAGCGCGGCGCGGACCACCGGGTCGTCGGTCCGGATCGCGAGCCGGATCCGGTCGGTGATCGCGAGATCCGCGTCGCGCCGGAGCTTCTGGATCACGCTGACCAGCTCGCGGGCGACGCCCTCGCGGACCAGGGCGTCGTCGAGCGTCGGATCGAGCGCGACCACCAGGGAGCCCTCGGTCTCGATCACCACGTCTGCCCGCGGCTCGCGCCGGACCACCACGTCGTCGAGGCCGACCGGCTGGCCGAGCACCTCGATCGCGCCCCCGTCCTCGAGGACCCCGAGCTGGGCGGCGCCGAACGCCTCGATCGCCGCCGACGCCGCCTTCATGTCCTTGCCGAACCGCTTGCCGAGCGTCTTGAAGTTCGCCTTGCACGACACGGTGGCGAGATCGTCCGCCGCCGGCCGGACCGCGACGTCCTTCACGTTCAGCTCGTCGATCAGCATCGCCCGGTGCTGCTCGAGCGCCGCGCGGATCGCGGGGTCGTGGTGGACCACCGTCAGGGTCCGCAGCGGTTGCCGGGTCTTCAGCTTGTGGCGCTCGCGCAGCCGACGTCCCAGCTTCACCACGTCGCGGGTCCACTGGATCGCCGTCTCGAGCTCCGCGTGGACCAGCGCCGGCTTCACCACCGGCCAGTCGGTCAGGTGCACGCTGTCGTGGGCGGGCGCGGTGACCGCCGGGGCCACCACCAGCGACTGGTACAGCTGCTCCGCCGCGAACGGCAGGAACGGCGCCAGCACCCGCGCGAACGTGACCAGCACCTCGTACAGGGTGGCGTACGCCGCCGACTTGTCGGCGACCGCCGCTGGCGAGTCCCCCGACCGCCAGAACCGCCGCCGCGACAGTCGGATGTACCAGTTGGTCAGATCGTCGATGAACGCGAGGATCGGCGGCACCACGTTGTACAGCTGGTACAGCTCCATCTCGCGGTCGACGTTGACGATCAGCGATTGGAGGTGCGACAGCACCCACCGATCGAGCTCGGACCGCTCCGACACCGGCGGGCGCGGATCCTGCGGGGTCCACCCGTCGGCGTTCGCGTACTGGACGAAGAACGCGTGGGCGTGGTGCAGCGGGAGCAGCACCGTCCGCACCACCTCCTTGACCCCCTCGTCGACGAACTTCAGCGGCTCGGCCCGCACGAGCTGGCTGTTGATCAGGTAGGCCCGGAGCGCGTCGGCGCCGAACGTGTCGAGGATCGTCTCGGGCGGCGTGTAGTTCCGCTTCGACTTGCTCTGCTTCGAGCCGTCGGCCGCGAGCACCATCCCGTTGACCACGCAGTTCCGGAACGGCGGCGCGTCGAACAGCGCGGTCGACAGCACCAGCAGCGTGTAGAACCACCCTCGGGTCTGGTCGAGCCCCTCGGCGATGAACTGCGCCGGGAAGTTGCCGTCGAACTCGTGCTTGCCCTCGAACGGATAGTGGCTCTGGGCGTACGGCATCGCGCCCGACTCGAACCAGCAGTCGAACACGTCGCGCACCCGGCGCATCTCGGCGCCGCAGCTCGGGCAGGCGAACGTCAGGTGGTCGATCTTGTGCGGGTGCAGATCGGTGACCGTGGCCCCGGTCTTCTCCTCGAGCTCGCGGATCGATCCGATACAGACGCGGTGCTCGTCTTCCGCGGTGCACTGCCAGATCGGGATCGGCGTGCCCCAGAACCGGTTCCGCGACACGTTCCAGTCGCGCGCCTCGTGCAGCCAGTTCCCGAACCGCTTCGCCCCGACCGCCTCCGGGACCCAGTGGATCGTCTGGTTGTGGGCGATCATCCGGTCCTTGATCCGGGTGACGTTCACGAACCACGCGGGCAGCGCCTTGTAGATCAGCGGCGTGCCGGATCGCCAGCAGAACGGGTAGGCGTGGACGAACGTGTCGTGCCGGAACACCCGCCCGCGGTCCTTCAGGTTCCGGATCACGTCCGGGTCGGCCTCTTTGACGTTCCGCCCCACGAAGTCGGCGACCGCCGGGCCGAAGTTGCCCTCCTCGTCGACCGACTGGACCACGCCGATCCCGACCGCGCGGCACGCGTCGTAGTCGGCCTCGCCGAAGTCCGGCGCCATGTGGACCAGCCCGGTGCCGTCCTCGGTCGTGACGTGCCCGGCCGCGATCACCCGGAACGCGTTCGGCTGGGCCCGGAAGTACGGGAACAGCGGCTCGTAGTGCCGGCCGATCAGGGTCGAGCCCGGGAACGGACCCTCGACGATCTCGGCGTCGGC
>JBEBJW010001417.1:0-2279 GCA_040079715.1 Myxococcota bacterium
GCTTGAGCCCCTGGCCGTACACCGCGAGGAGGTGCTCGGGGTTCGACGGGTCGCGGAGACGCGGATCCTCGCCGCCGGGTGGATGTCCGGGGTGGTCACGATCCTCGGCCCGCCCGGGGTCGGCAAGAGCCGGCTCGCGTGGGAGTTCGCGGCCCAGGCGCCCGTGCCCACGGTGATCGCCCGCCTCGGGTCGACCGGGTCTCCGCACGGGATCGACGCTGCGGTCGCGGAGGCGCTCGGGATCGGCGGGGTCGGCGACGCCGAGCAGGTGGTCCCGAAGGCGCTCGCCGCGCACGGTCGGGTGCTGGTGGTCCTCGACGGGTGCGAGGCCGCCGCCGGTGCCGTCGCCGCCCGAATCGAGCGCTGGCGGGCCGGCGCGCCCGAGCTCGCGGTCCTCGCCACCTCGCGCGTGCCGCTGGGCTCCCCCGACGAGGTCCTGGTCCGGCTCGATCCGCTCGGGGAGCCCGACGCGACCGCGATGTTCGTCGCCCGGGCCCGGCTCGTCTCGCCCGACTTCGCCCCGGGTCCCGACCTCGGGCCGCTGCTCGCGCGCCTCGACCACCTCCCGCTCGCGATCGAGCTCGCCGCGAGCCGGGTCGGGGTGGTGTCGATCCGGGAGCTGACCGAGCTCGTCGACCGCGACGTGGTCGGCGCCGCGTCCGACGAGGGGCTGATCGCGGCGGTGGACGGAGTCCGGGCGCTGCTCGATCCGGCCACGCGCGCCCTCCTCGACGAGCTGGTCGTGTTCGAGGCTCCGTTCGCCCTCGACGCGGCGGCGGCCGTGTCCGGGCGGACGGTCGGCGCGACGCTCGCCGGGATCCAGTCGCTGGTCGAGTGCGGCCTCGTCCGGGTGTTCGCCGCCGAGCACCTCGGCGCGCCCGAGACCCGCTACGCCCCGTACACGTTCGTGCGGCAACGCCGGCGCCTGTCGCTCCGGTCGGACGCTCCGCAGTTCGCCCGCCACGCGGCGTACTACGCTGCGATCGGGAGTCGGGACGGGCTGGTCGCGGTCCGGCTCCGACCCGCCTCCCGCGCCGCGCTGCGCCTCGCCGCACCGGAGCTGCTGGCGGCGCTGGCCCGCGACGGTGACCCGGCGCACGCCGTCGGCTGCGCGCTGGCGTGGATGACCCTCGCGATGCGACAGGGACCGGTGGCGGAGGCCGTGGCGCTGGCCGAGCGGATCGGGCCGCAGGTGCCCGACGCGGACCGCGCTCGGTTCGGCCAGATCTTCGCCGGATTGGTGAAGATGTACGGCGACTACCGGCGCGGGATCGCGATCACCGACGCCGCGCTGCCGCACGCGACCGACCCGGTCGATCTCGTCGGGTTGCGGGTCACCCGGTTCATCCTGTTCGCGAACCTCGGGGACCGGGCGCAACGGACGGCGGAGCTCGAAGCGGCGGCGCCGTTCGCGGACCGCAGCGGGGTCGAGCGGCCCCGGTACCTGGTCCACGCGGCCTACCTCAGGGCGACCCGGCCGGAGGAGCTGCGCGACTGGGACGAGGCGGCCCGGGTGGCCGCGCAGCTCGGAGACCGCGAGTACGAGGCGATCGCGTCGTGTTCGATCGGTCGCTCGCTGATGTACCTGTGCGACTGGGCCCGGGCGGAGGAGTACTTCGATCGCACGTTCGCGGCGTGCGAGGCCGACCCGGGCCTCGGACGGGTCCACGCCACCGCCCTCGCGTACCACGGCGCCCTCGCCGCCCGTCGGGGAGACCTGGTCCGGGCGGTGGCGTCGTTCACCGCTGCGGTGCAGCGGTCGGACCGGATCGGCAGCCGCGAAGTGGGGACGTTCTCCGGGATCGAGCTGGCGCTGATCCGGTGCGCCCGGGGCGAGCTGTCGGAGGCGCTGGCCGAGCTCCGCGGCGTCCTCGCGCAGTGCGCGCCGTCGGACGAGGTGCGCCGGGCGATGGCGCGCGGCGTGGTCGCCGAGGTCCACTGGATGGCGGGGCGGGACGACGAGGCGCGGTCCGCGGCCGAGCAGGCGTTCGCCGCGCTGCCGAGCGGGCACGAGCCGGGGACCAGGCTCCGGGCGTCGGAGGTGCTGGCGTGGCTCGACGCCGAGGCGGGAGCGGTCGAGCGGGCGAGGGAGCGCCTCGCCGCCGTCGCCGGCGAGCTCGCGCCGATCGACCACCCGCGCCACACGGCGACCCGAGCGGCGATCGAAGCGCTGGCGGGCCGACCGGCGGAGGCCCGAGCGCTGCTCGACGACGCTGTCGCCGCGGCCCTGCGTGACCTGCTGGTCGGCTCGGTCGAGCTCCCGCGCCTCCGACGGGCGG
>JBEBJW010001418.1:0-2276 GCA_040079715.1 Myxococcota bacterium
GTGGTGGTGGTGCCGCCGGTGGTGGTGCCGCCGGTGGTCGTTCCGCCGGTCGTCGTTCCGCCGGTGGTGGTCCCGCCGGTGGTGGTGCCGCCGGTCGTCGTCCCACCGGTGGTCGTCCCGCCGGTGGTCCCGCCCGTCGTGCCCCCCGTGGTCCCGCCGGTGGTGGTGTCGCCGGTGGGCGGGGTCGTGTCGTCGTCGTCGTCGTCGTCGCTGGTCAGGCCGGCGGTGTCGGCGACGACGGTGTCGGTCTCCGCCGGTTTGCCGTCGTCGGGGTCGTAGTACGTGAGCCCCGAGCAGCCGGGGAGGGCGAGGAGCGCGAGCGCGCGGAACGTCATGGCGGCCTCGGTCGACCGGCGGAGCATAGCCCGAGAGGTTCGCCTCCCGCACCAGGATCCGGCTCGGACGGTCGAGGCGCCGCGATCACATCGCGCGCAGCCCGAGCTGGGACCGCATCAGGTCGAGCCGCTGCTGGACGTCCTCGGTCGACAGGTTCTGGTACCGCTCGGGCAACATCCGCTTCGCGGAGCACTCGAACACCGCCAGCATCTCCATGTAGTCGAGCATCCGCGTGTCCCGGCTCGGGATCACGTCGCGGGTGGCCTGGTCGACGTGCTCCTGCCCGATCGTGTCGGTGTCGGCGTCGCCGGCCATGCTCGCGGCGGCGAGGAGCACCGCCTCGATCTCGGCGCCGGAGTAGCCCTCGGTGTTGATCGCGGCGTCGTCGAACGCGACCCCGGGGGCGACCGACAGCTTGTTCTTGCGGACCAACGCCTCGAAGATCCCCTTGCGCTCCTCCGCCGTCTCCGGGAAGAAGAACGGGATCTTGAAGTCGAACCGGCCCGGGCGCTTGAGGTCGACGTCGAGCTTGTCGGGGCGGTTGGTCATCATCAGGATCACCACCCGGCCGCGGTGCGACGTGTCCGACATGAACTCCTTCAGCCGGGCGATCACCCGCGAGTTCACGCCGCCGTCGCTGCCCTCACCGGTGGACAGGCCGCGATCCGCCTCGTCGACCACCAGCAGCACGTACCCGAGGGCCTCGACCAGTCCGAGCACCTTCTCGAGGTTCGCCTCGGTCGAACCGACCCACTTGTCCCGGAAGTTCTTGAGCTTCAAGCAGGTGAGCCCGCTCTCCGTCGCGAACGCCTCCGCCACGAACGTCTTGCCGGTGCCCATCGGGCCGACGAAGATCATCCCCATCGGGACGCGGTTCCGGTTGCCCCGCTTGACCGCGTCGGCCACCCGGGCGAGGTCCTCCTTGATCCGGTCCATCCCGCCGACGTGCCCGAAGTGGTGGCGCGGGGGGATGAACTCGACGAGGCCCTGGCACTCCTGCTCGATGATCTTCTTCTTGCGGAGCGAGATGTCGCCGAAGTCGATCGGGTCGCCGGTGACCGCCGCCGCCCGCAGGATGTTGCGGATCTGGACCAGCGTGAGCCCGGCGGTCATCTTCGCCAGCACCGACGCGTCCATGTCCATCTTGACCTTCGCGAGGTCCTGGGCCCGGATGAACGCCTCGCGGTCGTCCACCTCGGGGAACGGCACCTGGATCGACGCGAGGGACGCCGAGCTCGAGATCCGGCGGGAGATGTCCGACAGGTGCTCGGTCACCAGGATCACGAGGTTGTCGGTGGCGCCGAACGACGGGTCGCTCGACCAGCGCTGGAGCGACACGAGGTTCGCCTTGTCCTCGTGGACCATGAACCCCACGTCGGCGTTCGGGGCGACCGTCTCGAAGAAGTCGACGATCACGGCCGAGCTGTGCGCGGGGTCGGTGATCACGTCCTCGATCACCGGGATCGCGGCGGCGGCGGTGACCGGCAGCGCCCCGAGCTTCTCCTCGCCCCGCGCCACCCGCCGACCATCGACGATCGACCGGAACAGCTTCGCGTGGTTCTTCTGGGCGAACTGGAGGCCCTGGGAGACGTTGTAGTACGCGACGACCTCGCGGGTGCGCTCGAGGAACTTCTCGAGGAACGCCCGCAGATCGAGCCAGGTGGCGGCGCCGGTCTCGTCGCGCCAGCAGTGCAGGTCGCGCACGTTGCCGTGGATGAGGAACATGCTGGCTTCGCCGGCGAGGTACCGGCTGCGCATCTCGTCGGCCCACGCTGGCAGCTTCACGCTCATTCGCTCTCCGGGTAGACGGGTTCTCTATCGAGGGGCGGGTCGGTCCGCCCGGCGGATCACCCGGGTCGTCCGATCCGTGCACGCGCATCGGGGTACGTCGGACGGGCGGCGGTGTTGCCGGGGGGGACGCGATGCGGGTGGTGATCGTC
>JBEBJW010001419.1:0-2276 GCA_040079715.1 Myxococcota bacterium
GGTGGGCGGAATGGGGAGCGTGGTGATCGCGTGGCTGTTCGTGTGGCTCGGGTTCGGGATCGCCGAGGCGCAGGAGCCGGCGCCCGCGCCGACCGGCATCACGATCACCCGCCCGGAGGACATCTACGCGAAGCTGCCGCCTCCCGGCGCGACCCAGTGGGACTCGGCCCCGCTGGTCGCCGGCGTCACCGCCAGCACGTTCCCGTTCACCCCGAAGCACTACTACGACCTGCTCGATCACGAGGTCCCGCCCGAGATCCTGCGGGTGGTGGCCGCGAAGGCCGCGGTGTTCTACGACCCGAACGCGCTGCCGCTGCCCCGGATCGCGGCGAACGCGCGGAGGGGCGCGCCGAAGTCCACCGTCCAGCTCGACGCCGCCCACTTCGTGGTCCTGTTCGAGTTCTTCAACGACGCGAAGAACGACCTCGCCGAGGCGGACACCCGGGTCGGCCCGCTCGCCCCGCGGGGCCCGAGCGAGACGGTCAACCTGTACGAGCGGCGGGTCCGCGCCCGCGACGAGGCCCTCGCGAAGGCTCGCGGACCGGTCGAGGGGCGGATCGAGGGGACCACGTTCATGGTCGACCTGCCGGCGACGGTCGCCGAGACCGGCGGGTGCAAGCGGTCGGTCGCGACGGCGGACATGTCGGCGATCGCGTTCGAATTGTTCCGCGGGGCGCTCGGGACGATCGCGACCACCGCGGCGGTCAAGACGCCGAACAGCCCCACGATCGAGGCCGCCCGGTTCACCCTCGAGAACCCGCGCCGGTTCGAGGTGATCGGCCGGTGCGGGACCACCGGGACCAAGCTCCGGATGACCCTGACCCGGACGTTCGACGGCACGTGGAGCGGGCAAGGCGGGTTCTGATGGGCTACATTGGCCGGATGAACCACGGCGTACTGGCGACGGTGACGGTGACGGTGACGGTGCTGGCGAGCGGCTGCGGGAAGCGCGATCCGGCGCCGACCGAGCTCGAGGATCTGGCGCGGTACGTGTTCGCGAACTGGGACGACGACGCGCTGCTGCCGGAGGCGTCGGACAACCTGCTCGCGTGGCTGACCGACAACATCGACTCGGAGCAGGCCCGCGACGGGCTCGAGCTCGAGGATCTCGCGTCCGAGGACCTCGCCGACGTGGAGCATCCGGACGCCCCGCTGGAGGACCTGATCGGCGCCTGCGGGGCCGCGCGGAGCCCGTTCGGGATCGATCTGCACGCGGGGCACATGGTGCTCGGCGACCAGGTGTTCTCGAACCCGAAGAGCTACGACCACTACGACCGCACCGTCACCGAGGGCGAGCCGGACGTGTTCGTCGGCGGGGTCGGGCTGCTCCGCACGTCGAACGACGTCCAGACCACCACCCTCGGGGTGACGATCCCGTACATCCTGCTCAAGGACTACAAGTGGGTCCAGGGCGAGACGTCGCGGGCGATCCTGGCGCGGAGCTGGATCGAAGAAGAGTCGTGCAACGACGGGGGCGGCAACTGCCTCGTCCAGACCTACTCGGTCGACATGTTCTTCGACCACAGCGGGGAGACCTGGCGGATGACCGCCGGGTGGAACCAGCTCGACACGTCGATCGCCCTGCCGGACGCGACCCTGGTGAAGACGCTCGCGGACGGGATCCAGGACGTGTTCCGGTACACCGACGAGTTCCTCGCCGACTGACCGGACCCTGGGCGCCGCCCGCTCTCCAGCCGCTCACTCGTCCGGGTCGCGGTCCCGGGCGAACGACTCGGTGACCGCGATCGCGCCGGGGGCGCGCCCGAGGCCGATCACCACCAGCAGAGCCTCCGACGACCGCGGCGCGATCACGTGGGCCGGGTTCTGCTCGATCCCCGACAGCACCAGCGCCCGATCGAGCACGAACGGCAGCGCCTCCCGGTCCGGCTCGGCGAGCTGGCGGATCACGTCGAGATCCGTGCGGAGCACGCCGTCGAGCACGCAGACCCGACCGATCGGGAGCAGCAAGGCGGCGACGGGCTGGGCGTCGTCGTACTGCTCGTAGAACGACGGGATCGCCGATGCGTGGGCCAGGACCACCTCGTCGAGCAGGTCTCGGTCGCGGAACCACGGCCGGGCCAGCACGTGCCACGTGCCGGGCCGGACCGCGATCCCCGCCCATCCGCCGGTCGCCGACGGTCCGGCCAGGGTGGTCGGGTCGCCGACCACGAGCGTTCCACCGAGCTCGATCGTCCCGAGGGACTCGAGCCCGTCCTCCACCAGCTGCCGCAGGGTGCCCATCGGCGGGGTTTATCACCGGTCGGGGACGGCGGGCG
>JBEBJW010001420.1:0-2276 GCA_040079715.1 Myxococcota bacterium
GGTGCCGCTGTTCCTCGCGGGCCTGAGCCGGTCGGGCGGGGCCGGCGACGAAGGTGGCCTCGGACCGGCGCTCGCGGTCGGCCTCGCCGGGCGGTTCGTGTACCGGGCGCGGGGGGTCGGGCCGAGCCCGGTCGGCCTCGTGTTCCTGGAGTGGCCCGACTGTCGGTGGTGGTCGTGGCGGGTGGTGCTCGACGGCGCGGGCGCCCCGGTGGCGGACAGCGAGTCGCGGTACTGCGCGGTCGACGGCGACGCGCTCCCCGGGGGCCTCGGGCGGTGGTGGAGCCTCGGGCGCCGGTCCGGTCGGACGGTCCGGTACGGCGACGTCGTCCCCGCCCCGACCGCGTCCGCCCTCGTGCACTGAGTTTCGGCTCGACCGCTCGGGGCTGGGTTGTCCGGGCCTCCGCCCGAACCTCCGGAGAGCCGGCCTTCCGGCAACGTTCGGCCGGAGCTTCGGCGCCGTTCCGGTGCGGGCGGTGCGGACGTTCCGGCGGGGACCGGGGCTCCGGCGGCCCCACCGGGTGGAGACGGTGGGCGACCTGCGTCGGACCCCTTGACGGTCGAGCGGGTGGTGCTTTGGTTTGAACCACCGGCGAGGGTCGAGACCCCACCGCCGATGAACAGAGACCGCCGGGTGGACCGCTGTCGTTCGGCGATCCACCACGGTGGATGCTTCCACGGAGGATGCCATGTTGTCTCCCTGGTTCGACGTCGACGCTGCGTTCGCCGAGCTCAACGCCCTCCTCGGATCCCCGCTCCGGGCCAGCGAGAGCGGACCCACCGGGTTCGTGCGCGAGCAGGACGGGACCATCGTCTGGACCGGTGACCTGCCCGGCCTGACCCGCGACGACGTGTCGGTGTCGATCGACGACGGCGTGCTCACCGTCCAGGCCACCCGCCGCGACGCGAAGGCCCCCGAGGGGTTCACCCCGCGGTACACCGAGCGCCGGGCGTACACGTTCACCCGGACCCTGCGGGTGTCCGACGCGGTCGACGTCGACGGGATCACCGCCCAGTTCGAGGACGGCACGCTGACGCTCCGGCTCCCGACCCGCCCGGCGACCCAGCCGCGGCGGATCGAGGTCCAGCGCTGACCGTTCGTCCGCTCGTCCACCCCTTCGATTCCGTGAGGTTTCCGATGACCACCGACACCCACACCACTCAGACGACCACCAACCCCGCCCGCCCGACGAACGGGATCCCGGTCCAGCGCGCCCAGGCGCAGGCTCAGCCGGCGATCACCTGGTTCCGCCCGGCGGTCGACGTGCTCGAAGGCGCCGAGGCCCTGTTACTGGTCCTCGACGTGCCGGGCGTCGCCCCGTCCGCGTTCGAGATCCAGACCGAGAACCGGTCGCTCGTCGTGTCGGGCGTCCGGACCGACGGCGAGCGCGGCTGGCGGCGGGCGTTCACCCTCCCGCCGACCGTCGACCCGTCGAAGATCACCGCCCGGGCCGAGAACGGGGTGCTGTACGTGACCTTGCCGAAGGCCGAGGAGGCCAGGCCCCGGAAGATCACCGTCGCGTGATCCGGCGGAATCGGGATCCGTCGCAGGTGCTACTGTGGCGGATCCATGATCTGCGGCCACAGCGCGTCGGCGCGCTTGCGGCCCTGACGCACCTGGCCGCAGAACCACTGCCAGCGGGCGATGTGCTCCCGCGGGGGCGGCTCGCTGCACACGAACAGGCTGTGCTCGGCGGTCGGCACGTACCGGCCCCCGAGGAACTGGAACACCTGGGCGAGCTGGCGGTTCGCGTCGCCGTCGCCCTCGGCCGCGAGCGCGCTCCGGAGCGCGGTGGCGACGCTGTCCTCGGCCGCCCCGAGCGGCGGGAGGATCGAGTTCGGCGGGAGCTGGACCAGGTGCGAGGCGAGCTCCGCCAGGTGGTACAGCAGGATCAGGTCGCGCCCGCCGTCCTCCGCCGCGAGTCCGCGCGCCATCTCGACGAACTTCTCGGCCCGGTCGCGGATCGACACCGACAGCCCGTCGAGGACCCACCGCAGCCCGTCCGGCGCCATCCGCATCGCCCGGTGGGTGTCCTCGTCGAACCGGGCGGGGAGGGGATCGGCCTGGGCGGAGCCGGCGGTGAACCGGGTGATCGGCTCGCCGCGCCCCCCGGACATCGCCCGCCCGGTCCGCAGCCCGACCGCGAGGCGGACCGTCGGCGACACGTCCGCGCCGAACAGCACGTCCAGCACGGCGGGATCGGTCGACAGGCCCAGCGCCGCCATCGCCCGCCGCAGCTCGCGCCCGAGCTCGCGCGCGTTCGGGCGCGGATCCCGCG
>JBEBJW010001421.1:0-2267 GCA_040079715.1 Myxococcota bacterium
ACCGGCGTGGTCGGCGTGGCGCGGATCGCGACGGTGACCGCTCCGACCAGCCCCACCACCACCACCGCGGCGATCCCGCGCTGCCACCACACCGGGTCCATGGCGGGGTCGTATGTCGCTGCGCTCGGTGGGCGGTCGCGGGGCGGTTGCGGGGCGATCGAGGCCGCGGTACCCCGGTTCGGGCGTCGGGCTCGGTCGGATCCGACCGGAGACCGTGACTTCCTGGGAGCGCGGGTGGTCCGGACGTTCGTGGAGGGGTGGTCCGACATCGCAGCCGTGACGGTGCACGCGCCGCGCGACGGGCGGTACCGGGTGCGTCGGAGCGCGTGGGGTGCTCCGGGCGTCGACGAGGACCGGGCGTTCGCCGACCACCGGGCGGCGATCGACGCGTACCTGGCGGAGATCGACGGCTGGTTGGCCCGCGGGTTCGTCGAGCGCGCGCCGACGCTCGCGTTCGTCCGTGGCGACGAGCGGTTCGAGGTCCGGCCCCCGGTCGTCCCCGAGCTGTGGTGGGCCGAACCGGGCACCGGGCGATCCGAGACCGCCCGGTTCGACACCCTCGTCGACGCGGTCCACGCGTACAACACGGAGCTCGCGCGCCGATCCGCGGACGGGTTCCGGTTCGCCCTGCCCGCGTGGCACACGCCGTTCGAGGCGCCCACCGAGGCGTTCGAGCCGGTCACCCGGGTGGCCACCGACGATCCCCAGCGGGTCGAGAAGCGGTGGTACCGACGCGTGGCCGCCCCGCACGACGAGTTCGGGCCCGAGTGGTGGTACGGTCCGGACTACACGGTGTTCAACTACCAGATCGACGCGCAGCGCACCGGGCCCAGCGTGTACGCGCGCCCAGGCGAGCTCGTCGTGATCATGACCTACCACCGGAACCTCGAGCGCGGCCCGACCCTCCGGTTCGACGACGCCGGGCGGATCCTCCGGCTGGTGCTGCACGAGACCGAGCTGCACAAGACCAGGGTCCTCGCGATGAACGCCGACGGGCCGGTGCTGCTGACCGACGGGACCGACGCCGCCGGCCGGGACCGCGGGGTGTGGATCGCGTGGGGCGAGACCGGGCGCACCGACGTGGGCCACGCAGCGGACGGATCGGTCGCGTGGCGGGAGGAGCGCGGTCCCGACGGGACTCTGGTCAAGCGGACGCGGTACGCCGGAGACGAGCCGGTGCGTCGCGAGACGTGGGACGCCGAGCACCACGCCCACCTTCGGTACGCGCCCCCCGGCGTGTTGCGGCGGGCGGACTGGTACCGGTTCGACGGGACCCGCGCGGTGGAGAAGGGCCTCGACGATCAGAACGCGCTGTGTCGCTACGCGGCCTACGACGCCGCGGGCGTGCGGACCCACCAGCGCGAGCGGCGGCCGGACGGGACGTGGTGGCAGGAGCGGTGCGACGGCGACGGCCGGATCACCAGCGAGCGGCCGCTGGACGCGGCGGGCACCGCGGCGGCGGGAGACTGGGTCGACCGCCCGGTGGGGGCGCCGACGATGGACGAGGTGCTGGCCGGGCTGTTCGACGTGCTGGAGCGCGAGGCGTACCTTCCGGGTCCGCGCCAGATCGACCGGCACGCCACGACGGCCGCGGCGGCTTCACTGCCAGATTCGCTCGAAGACCACGTCGCTCGGCTGTTCTGCCTGCCCGACGGAGCGTTCGGCGACGGGGGAGGCACCTACCCGAGCCCCGCCGGTTCGGTCCTCGCGCTCCGGTTCGACGACGGCTGGTCGGGAGAGCTCCGGGCCGCGGACGGGTTCGTCGCCGCCACGTTCGCGGTGCGCAGCGGGGACAACGTCACGCTCGAGCTGAGTCTGGCGGTGCGGGGGCAGGCGGAGCCCGGCCGGCGCGGGGCGTACGAGCTGCGGCGGTTCGGGCAGCCCGACGCGATCGCGTACCGACGCGGGTGGTGGATCGACGTCGACGCCGAGGGGCGGGTCCGTCGGGCTCAGTGCTTCGATCCCGCCCGTCACGACCATGCCTACGACGACGCGTTCCACGATCTACGCCCGGTGGGTTCCGTCCGCGCGAGCGGCGCGCCGGTGGGGGAGGGAGCCCGGGCGCTCGCGCTGGCGGAGACCCCGTCGCGCGCGGCGTTCCTCGAGATCTGCCGGGTGGTCGAGCGCGAGGCGGCCCGCGACCCGGATCGCCGGGCGAGGGGCCTGATCGCGGCGCTCGCCGAGCCGCTGGGGGCCTGGCCGGAGGCGATCCGCGAGGCGCCGCTCCTGTGGATCGATCGGCTGATCCTCGGGTGGCTGCCGATCGA
>JBEBJW010001422.1:0-2265 GCA_040079715.1 Myxococcota bacterium
ACACATGACCGGTGTCGAGCTCGCGGATCGGCATCGGATCCGCGTCGAACCGGAGCTCGGCGGTGGCGGCGGCCAGCGCGGCCTCCAGCCGGTCGTGGGCCGCCTGGCGCTCCGCGTCGAGCCCGCACCCGACGAGGTCGTCGCCCTCGTCCGGCGCGCCCGGCAGGTACTCGAACAACATGTGACGTCCGGTCTGGTTGTCGACCCACAGCTTGAACCGGTCGTCGCGGATCACCTGCCGGTCCACGTCCGTGTACGGCCCGGGACCTGGGGGGCCGAACAGCTCGGAGTACAGGTATCGCCGGCCGTTCGGCGCGGCCGGTTCCGACAGCTGCGGCACCAGGCTCCGACCGTCCAGGGCGTACGGCGCGGCCGGGTCGAGCACCGACGAGAGCCCCGCCAGCTCGACGCCCGCGAGCTCGGCGATCGTCGGGAACAGGTCCACGAGATCCACCAGCGCCGGCGACCGCGCCCCGACCGCGGTGACGCCGGCGCCAGCGACGATCAGCGGCACCCGGATCCCACCGTCCATCAGCGTGCCCTTCGCCCGGTCGAACGTGGCGGGCTCCTGGACGTACGCCCGGTGGGTCCCGTTGTCGGCGGTCAGGAACACCGTGGTCCGCGCGTACACCTCGGGTGGGATCGCGGCGAACAGGCGCGCGAGCTCGGTGTCGGCGGCCTGGAGCACCGCCCGGACCTGGACCCCGTCGCCCGGGGTGGCCGGCGTCGGCACCAGCGCCGCCGGCGGGGTGTCCATCGGCGTGTGGGCGGCGTTCGGCGACACGACCAGCAGCCAGGGCTCCGGCATCGCGCCGACGCGGGCGATCGCGTCGTCGATCGTGTCGGTGGTCGCGTAGGTCGTGGTCTCGACCTCGACCCCGTCCACCACCTTCAGCCAGTCGTAGTAGCTCTCGTACCCGGTCGACTCCGCGAACAGGTTCTCGAACGAACCCGCGTAGAACCCGAACCCCTGGCGCGTCGGGTGGTCGAACCCGCTCGCGGCGACGTCCGATCCGAGGTGCCACTTCCCGACGTACGAGCTGGTCCAGCTGGCGTACGGAGACAACGAGACGAGCTCGGCGAGGGTGATCTGCTCCAGCCCGAGCTCCCACGGGTCGTTGGTGTGCCAGTTCGTTCCGAGCCCGGTCCGGCGTCCGTGGCGACCGGTGATCAGCGCCGCCCGGGCGGGCTGGCACACCGGGCGGGTGTACACCGTGTCGAACGTGACACCGGAGGCGGCCAGCGCGTCGATCGTCGGGGTGAACGCGGGGTTCGTCGACCCGTACAGCGCGAGCTTGTCGGTGCCGACGTCGTCGAGCAGCACGACCAGCACGTTCGACCCGAGCGGCCCGGACCCGGCCCCGACCGTCCGCTCGACCACGTTCGACCGGACCCCGTCGACCTCGACCTGGAGGCCGAGCGTGGCGCCGTCCGCCACGGAGGCGGGGGTCGGGACCTCGACCCGCGCGGTGCCGTCGGCGTCGAGCGTGGTCCCGCCGATCTCGCGGGCGCCGCGCAGCCCGTCCGGCCCCGGGTGACCGAGCCACAAGCGCGCCTGGGCGCCGGGCGCTCCGAACGCGATCCGGCCGACGATCGTCCCCCCGACGTGGATCGCGGTGAGCTGCAGGTGCGGCTCGCGGACCCGGGCGGCGCTCGCCCCGTCGGACGCGTCGATCCCGCCGGGCTCGCCCTCGGCGCCGGGGATCGCCCCGCGGAAGCAGGCGACGGCGAGCCACAACCCAGGTCCCATCTACGCTCCTGTGGGCGACCAGGATAGCCGACCGGACACGGGAGGACGAGGTGGCGGTTCGAGCGTCGGAGGTCGCGGTCCCACCGGAGCTGCTGTGGCTCGGGGTCGTGGCGGTCGCACCCGGGTGGGTCGCCGCCGGATCGGACTCGGGCGCGGTCGTGATCGACCGGGACGGGCGCATGCGCGGGATCCGCGCGCACCGAGGCGGGGTCCGGTCCCTCGCGGCGCGGGCCGACGGCGGGCGACTCGCGTCCGGCGGCGTCGACGGGCGGATTCGGGTGTGGGATCCGCAGCTCGCGCTGCTCGACGACCAGGGTGGCCCGGCGCCGATCCTCCGCCTCGGGTGGCTCGGGGAGGTCGCGGTCGCCGGCGACGGCGGCGGCGGGGTGTGGATCGGCGCGGTCCGTCACCCCGGTCACCGCGGTCCGGTCACCGGGTGGGCCGTCGACGGCGACGCGCTGTGGACCGGCGGCGCCGACGGGGTGGTCCGCCGGTGGACCGCCGCCGGCCCCGAC
>JBEBJW010001423.1:0-2261 GCA_040079715.1 Myxococcota bacterium
GAAGCGGCTCGCCGACGCCGAGCGCGACGGTGACCACGTGTACGCCGTGTTGAAGGGCCTCGGGTCGTCGTCGGACGGCCGGGCGAAGAGCGTGTACGCGCCCGTCCCGACCGGCCAGGCGAAGGCGCTCCGCCGCGCGTACGACCAGGCGGGCTACTCGCCGGCGACGGTCGAGCTGGTCGAAGCCCACGGCACCGGCACCAAGGCCGGCGACGCCGCCGAGTTCGAGGGGCTGCGGATCGCGTTCGACGAGTCCGGCCGTGAGGACCGCCAGTGGTGCGCCCTCGGCACCGTGAAGTCCCAGATCGGCCACACCAAGGCCGCCGCCGGGGCCGCCGGGCTGTTCAAGATCGTGATGGCGCTCCACCACAAGGTGCTCCCGCCGACGATCAAGATCGCCACGCCCAACCCGAAGCTCCAGATCGAGCAATCGCCGTTCTACCTGAACACGAAGAGCCGCCCGTGGATCCGCGGCGCCGGCCACCCGCGGCGGGCGAGCGTGTCGAGCTTCGGGTTCGGCGGATCGAACTTCCACCTCGCGCTCGAGGAGTACACCGGCCCGGCGGACCGCGCGCCGCGCCTGCGGACCGTCCCGACCGAGCTGGTGGTCCTGAGCGCCGACGACGCAGGTGGGCTGGTCTCCGCCGCCCGGGCGCTCGCGTCGCGCGCGACGATCCCCGGGTTCCTGCAGCACGCATCGTACAGCACGATCCAGTCGTTCGATCCGGCGAAGCCGGCGCGGCTCGCGGTCGTGGCGAGCTCCGAGGCGGATCTGGTCGCGAAGCTCGGGCAGATCGCGGATCGGCTGACGAAGAACCCGGCCGAGGTCGTGGTCGTCCCGACCGGGGCGTACGCGTCGGTGGGCGAGGCCCCCGGCAAGATCGGGTTCCTGTTCCCCGGCCAGGGCAGCCAGTACGTCGCGATGGGCGCGGACGTGGCGATGGAGCTCGACGAGGCCCGCGGGATGTGGGACGTCACCGCGGACCTGCCGTTCGGCGCCGTGTCGCTCGGCGACGTGGTGTTCCCGCGGCCCGGGTTCACCCCCGAGGCCGACAAGCGCCACGAGGACCGACTCCGCGCCACCGAGTGGGCCCAGCCCGCGATCGGCGCCCACAGCCTGGCGATGCTCGCGGTGCTCGACCGGATGGGGGTCCACCCGGACCTCGTCGGCGGTCACAGCTTCGGCGAGATCACGGCCCTGTGCGCGGCCGGCGCCCTCGCCCCGGTCGACGCGCTGACGATCGCCCGGAAGCGCGGCGAGCTGATGGCCGCGGCGGCGAAGTCGGACGGCGCGATGACCGCGGTCCCCCGGTCGATCGACGAGGTCCGTCCGCACGTCGAGGCGATCGACGGGTGCGCGATCGCGAACCACAACGCGCCGGCCCAGGTGGTCGTCTCCGGCCCGACCCGGGCGATCGAGCAGCTCGAGGCGCGGCTCGCCGGCGTCGGGATCGAGGCGAAGCGGCTCCAGGTCGCGACCGCGTTCCACTCGCCGGTGGTCGCGGGCTCGGTCGAGCCGTTCGCGGCGTTCCTGGCCGAGGTCGCGGTGTCCCTCCCGACGATCCCGGTGTACCACAACCCGGAGGCCGCCCCGTACCCGGCAGACCCCGACGCGATCCGGCGCGGCCTCGCCGGGGCGATCGCGCGCCCGGTGCGGTTCGTCGAGCAGATCGAGGCGATGTGGGACGCCGGCGTCCGGACGTTCGTCGAGGTCGGCCCGCACGCGGTGCTGACCGGCCTCGTCACCGAGATCCTCGGCAGCCGGCCGCACCTCGCGGTGAACCTCGACCGGAAGAAGAAGCACGGGATGACGGCACTCCAGCTCGCGCTCGGGCGGCTGTGCGTCGCCGGGGTCGGGGTGGACCTCACGGCCCTGTGGGACCGGTACGCGGCGGTCGACGATCCGCACGCGAAGCCGGTGTCGAAGATGGCGATCCGGATCGACGGCGCGAACCACCAGAAGCCGTACCCGCCGCCGGGCGGCGCGAAGAACATCCCGAAGCCGAACGCGGCGCGGACCGGGTTCGCGCGGTCGCTCGAGCCGGCCCCGCAGGTGGTCGAGAAGGTCGTCGAGCGTCTGGTCGAGGTCCCGGTCGCGGCCCCGCCGGCGGCGTACTCCGCCGCGGTCCACTCGTCCCCTGCCCCGCACCACGCAGCCCCTGCGCCCCACAGCCCGGCCTACCCGGCGCCGTCGGCATCGGCGCCGATCGATCCGTGGATGGTGGCGTTCCACGAGGCCCAGCGGGCGACGGTCGACGCGC